>CAISYQ010000057.1 GCA_903889735.1 uncultured Methylibium sp. | reverse complement strand
GTCTTGAAATCCAGCGTGCCGCGGGCATCGACGAAGCGGATGCGGGTCAGCGCATTGACCGCAAAGCGCAGCCGGTCGGCGCCCGCGAGCGAGGGCTTCCAGCGGGCGGGGGCGTTGCCATACATCACCTGCAGGAAAGCGGCCAGCCCCGGGCCGGCCAGCTCGGCCTCCAGCTCGGCGGCGAGCTGCAGGGTCAGCGCCAGGTCCCACTGTGGCGCCACGCCCGCATGCACCATCAGCCAGCCATCCTCGTGCAGCGCCAGGCGGCGGGTGCGCAGCCAGTCGAGCCAGAAACCGCGGCGTGGCGATTCGAGCACGGCCTGCAGCGTGTCGCTGCGGTGCGCGGGGCGCACGCCATGGGCCACGGCGAGCAGGTGGAGGTCGTGGTTGCCGAGCAGGCAGGTGGCCGCGTCACCCAGGCCGGCCAGCCGCTCCAGCACCTGCAGCGAGGCCGGCCCGCGGTTGACCAGGTCGCCCAGCAGCACCAGTCGGTCGCGCGAGGGCGAGAAGCCGATCTCGGCCAGCAGCCGGTCGAGGGCGTCACAGCAGCCTTGGAGATCACCGATGAGGTAGTGCATGGGGTCCAGTGAGGGCGTCGCGGGAGGTTCTGGGGAGGCGCAGGGGCTTCGGCCGGGCCCGCGAAATCATTCTGCTACGCTCTGCGGCCCCCCCACTGTGTCACGCCCCCGCGCGGGACGCCCGAATGGACTTCCTGCTGCTCGGCCTGCTGATCCTGCTCAACGGCGTGTTCGCCATGTCGGAGATGGCGCTGGCCGCCAGCCGCAAGGCGCGGTTGCAGGTGCTGGCCGAGACCGGCGATGCCGGGGCCGAGGCCGCGATGGCCTTGCACGACAACCCGACCCAGTTTCTCTCCACCGTCCAGATCGGCATCACCTCGATCGGCATCCTGAACGGCATCGTCGGCGAGGCGGTGTTCTCCGCGCCGCTGGCGCAGTGGATGACGGCGCAATTCGAGGTGCCGCAGCGCGCCGCCGAGATCGCGGCGCTGGCCGGCGTGGTGGTCATCATCACCTACCTGACCATCGTGTTCGGCGAGCTGGTGCCCAAGCGGGTCGGCCAGATGTTCCCGGAAACGGTGGCGCGCCGGGTGGCGCGGCCGATGGGTGTCCTCAGCATGGCGGCCCGCCCCTTCGTGCGCCTGCTGTCGGCCAGCACCGCGGCCATGCTGCGCCTGCTGGGCCTGCGCGACGCCCCCAGCCGGGCGGTCACCGAGGAGGAGATCGCGGCGAGCCTGGAAGAGGGGCTGGATGCCGGCGTGATCGAGGCCCATGAGCACCAGATGGTGCGCAACGTGTTCCGGCTCGACGAGCGCCAGATCGGCTCGATGATGATTCCGCGTGCCGAGATCGCCTGGCTGGATATCAACCAGCCCACCGACGCCGCCCTGGTCGTGATCGCCGGCCACGAGCACTCGCGCTACCCGGTGTGCCGCGGCGGGCTGGACGAGGTGCTGGGCGTGGTGTCGGCGCAGACCCTGCTGCTGCAGGTGACGCAGGGCGCGCCGCTCTCGCTGAGCGAGGGCGTGCAGCCGCCGGTCTTCGTGCCCGAGACGCTGACCGGCATGGAGCTGCTCGAGCATTTCCGCGGCTCCACCACCCAGATGGTGTTCGTGGTCGATGAATACGGCGAGGTGCAGGGCGTGATCACGCTGCGCGATGTGCTGGAGGCCATCACCGGTGAATTCACCGCGCCCACCGACGAGGACGCCTGGGCGGTGCAGCGCGAGGACGGCTCCTGGCTCTTCGACGGGCTGATCCCGGTGCCCGAACTGAAGGACCGGCTGGACCTCAAGGACCTCCCCGACGAGGACCGCGGCCGCTACAACACCCTGGCTGGCATGACCATGCTGCTGCTCGGCCGCCTGCCGCGCACCGCCGACGTGGCGGAGTGGGGCGGCTGGCGCTTCGAGATCATCGACCTCGACGGCAAGCGCGTCGACAAGGTGCTGGCCACCCGCATCGATGCGCCCCTGTCGACCAACTCGTCCACCCCGAACGGAAAACCACCATGAGCCTGACCGCCCTGTACCGCCAGCCCATGCTGCTCGACCGCCACCAGCATGTGGGCAAGCGCATCCGCCGCATGACCCACTTCGGCCTGACCGGCTCGCTCAACGCCTGCTTCCTGGCCGCCAGCGAGTTCGGCGAGGCGGCCAAGGAATATGTCATCGGTTTCGTGCTGGCGCCCGAGAAGGACGCCCAGGGCCGCCAGGAGATCAGCCCGGTCGCGGTGTTCGGTCTGCGCGACGGCGAGAACCTCTACCTGGCCGCCGATGGCCGCTGGGACGCCCGCTACATCCCCGCCTTCCTGCGCCGCTACCCGCTGGCCTACACGCGCGGGGAGGATGGCCAGAACAGCGTGGTCGTCGATGCCGCCTC
>CAISYQ010000056.1 GCA_903889735.1 uncultured Methylibium sp. | reverse complement strand
CGCCGGCGCCGAGCGCCGATTCGCGGATCGCGCGCCGCTCGACCTGGGTCGAGCCGCAGGGCACGCAGATGATGATGCGCGGGCTCGGCTTCATCATGGACCTCGGGTGGACCATCTTGATGAACTGCTTGAGCATCTGCTCGGTGACGGTGAAGTCGGCAATGACGCCGTCCTTCATGGGGCGGATGGCCTCGATGTTGCCCGGTACCTTGCCCAGCATGGCCTTGGCTTCCTTGCCGACCGCCTGGATGGTCTTCTTGCCGTTGGGCCCGCCTTCGTGACGGATCGCGACGACGGAGGGCTCGTCGAGCACGATGCCCTTGCCACGCACGTAGATCAGCGTGTTGGCGGTGCCGAGGTCGATCGCGAGGTCGGTGGAGAAATAGCGTCGCAGGGAGGCGAACATGGCGTGCGTGGGGCTGACCGGGGGGGCCGGCGGGGCTTGAATGAGAGGGCGCGGGAGAGGCGGCAGATGCTCGGGAACGCCTGGGGGACGACCGGATCCGGATAACGAAAGATAATACCTCAGCGCCCCCGCAAGACTGCTACAAAATGCAGCGCCGCCGACGGCCGGTCTGACGCCGTCTTCGTCGAATTTCCCGGTTGAATTTCCCGGCCGAATCCCTCGGTCGAATGCCCCTCCGCTTCGCTCTTCCCTCCCCCGTCTCCCGTCCACCATGGCCCTGACCCCTCACGACGTGAACCGCATCGCGCTGCTGGCGCGGCTCGAACTGAGCCCCGCCGAGCAAGCCGACATGCTGGGCCAGCTCGGCGGCTTCTTCGACATCGTCGAGCGCATGCGTGCGGTCGACACCACCGGCGTGGCGCCGCTCTACACGCCGCTCTCCGCCGTGCAGGAGGTGGCGTTGCGGCTGCGCGAGGACGCGGTGACCGAGACGGTGGACCGCGAGGCCAACCAGCGCAGCGCCCCGGCAGTGGAGGCGGGCCTCTTCCTCGTGCCGCGGGTGATCGAATGAGCGATCTCCACCAACTCGGGGTGGCGGAGCTCGCCACCGCCCTGGCCGCGGGACGCACCAGCAGTGCCGAGATCACGGCCCACCTGCTGTCGCGGATCGAGCGCCATGCCGGCCTCGGCGCTTTCCTCTGCACCGACCCTGAGCTGGCCCTGGCGCAGGCCCGCGCGGCCGACCAGCGCCGCGCCGCGGGCCGCAGCGTCGGTCCGCTCGACGGTGTGCCGATCGCCCACAAGGACATCTTCGTCACCACCGACTTCCCCAGCACCGCCGCCTCGAAGATGCTCGCGGGCTACCGCTCGCCCTTCGACGCGACCGTGGTCGCCCAGCTCAAGGACGCCGGCACGGTGAGCCTGGGCAAGCTCAACTGCGACGAGTTCGCGATGGGCGGCAGCAACGAGAACTCGGCCTTCGGCGTGGTGAGGAACCCCTGGGATCCGTCGCGCGTACCCGGCGGCTCCTCGGGTGGCTCGGCGGCGGCGGTGGCGGCGCGGCTGGTGCCCGCGGCCACCGGCACCGACACCGGCGGCTCGGTGCGCCAGCCGGCCTCGCTGACCGGGGTCACCGGCATCAAGCCCACCTACGGCCGCTGCTCGCGCTACGGCATGATCGCCTTCGCCTCCAGCCTGGACCAGGCTGGGCCCATCGCCCGCTCGGCCGAGGACTGCGCCCTGCT
>CAISYQ010000055.1 GCA_903889735.1 uncultured Methylibium sp. | reverse complement strand
TCCATCGGGAATTCGCGCCCGGGCAGCAGCCTCACCTCGGGCCCCGGGTAGAGGCTGCGCTGGGTGTCGGGGTCGAAGGTGCGGATGGAATCGACCTCGTTGTCAAACAGGTCCACCCGGTAGGGCACGGCTGATCCCATGGGGAAGAGGTCGATCAGCCCGCCCCGCACCGCGTACTCGCCCGGCGACACCACCTGGCTCACGTGCTGGTAGCCGGCCAGGGTGAGCTGGGCCTTGAGGCCGGCCTCGTCGAGTTTCTGCTTCTGCGCGAACTGGAAGGTGTAGGCGGCCAGGAAGGCGGGTGGCGCCAGCCTCACCAGCGCGGTGGTGGCCGGCATCAGCACCACGTCGAGGTCGCCGCTCTTGCGCGCCTGCAGGATGCGCCAGAGGGTCGCGAGCCGCTCCGAGATCAGGTCCTGGTGGGGCGAGAAGCTGTCGTAGGGCAGGGTCTCCCAGTCGGGGAAGACGGCCACGCGCAGCCCGGGGGCGAAGAAGGCCAGTTCCTCGGGCAGTCGCTGGGCATCGACCGGATCGGCGGTGATGATCGCGGTGAGCTGTCCCAGTGCGGCCCGCGACTGCGCCAAGCGCGCGAGCAGCAGCGCATCGGCCGAGCCCATGGGGCGGGGCAGGGTGAAGCGCTTCCCGGGCGGGATCGAGGGCAGCTGCATGCGGGTGCTGGGTGACGGGGAAGGGAAGGGCGAGAAACAAATTCGCCCCGGCGCAAGGGCGGGCGGGGCGGGCGGGGCGAGCAGGGCGGGGGGTGGGCAGGGGCGAATTCTAGAATCGACTCGATGACTTCATCTGTTGTGGACCCCGATCCTTCTGCCCCGGCGCGGTGCTACGCGCTGGTGCCCTGCGCGGGGGTCGGCGAGCGGGCCGGCCCGGGCGGCCCCAAGCAGTACCGCCAGATCGCCGGCCGCAGCGTGGTGGCGCACACGCTGGCGGCGCTGGCGCAGGTGCCGCGGCTGGTGGCCACCCTGGTGGTGTTGTCGCCCGAGGACCGAGAGTTCGAGGCCCATGCGGTCGGGGCCGGTGTGCCGCTCGAACGATCAGGGCCAGGCGAACTGCGAATCGCCCGCGTGGGCGGTGCCACCCGCGCCGCCACCGTCGCCCAGGGCCTGGCCGTGCTGACCAAGCAGGGCGCCCAGCCCGGTGACTGGGTGCTGGTCCACGACGCCGCCCGCTGCCTGGTGCAGCCGGCCGACATCGACCGCCTGATCGATACCTGCCTCGGCGACCCAGTGGGCGGCCTGCTGGCACTGCCGCTGGCCGACACGCTCAAGCGGGAGGCGCCCGTCCACGTCGACATGACCCGCGTTGGCGCCGCGAGCCCTTCCCTCGCCAGCCCCGGTCCGCGTGCCGCGCTCACGCTGGACCGGCGCGGCCTGTGGCAGGCGCAGACGCCGCAGATGTTCCGACTCGGGCTGCTGCGCGAGGCCTTGGCCGCGGCCGGCGACGCCGTGACCGACGAGGCCAGCGCCATCGAATCCCTGGGCTTGGCGCCGCGTCTGGTGACTGGCGCGCTCGAGAATTTCAAGCTCACCTGGCCGGCCGATTTCGCGCTGGCCGAACGACTGCTGAGGACCCGGCCATGAACGCTGCCCCCCTTGATTTCCGCATCGGCGAAGGCTGGGACACCCATGCCCTGGTCACCGGCCGCCCGCTGATCCTGGGGGGTGTGGAGATCGCGCACAGCCACGGCCTGCTGGGCCATTCGGACGCCGACGCGCTGCTGCACGCCATCACCGACGCCTTGCTGGGCGCCGCGGGCCTGGGCGATGATGGTCGAGTCGATATTGACGATCTGCCAACCAGCGGCCTGCACTTGCGCATAGGCATTGGCCAGCAGCAGCATCGAATCAGCGCCCTTGAACTCGGC
>CAISYQ010000054.1 GCA_903889735.1 uncultured Methylibium sp. | reverse complement strand
TGCATTACCAGACCAGTCTTGACGCCAATGGCAATGCGGGTTACTTGAAATTCACCGCCAAGGATGGCGATGGTGTGACGGCCGAGTCGTCGATTCATTTCTTTGTCAGCGCAGTCAATGATGCGCCGCGCTTCGGCGCGAATGGGCAGCTGACAATTCTGTACCCGAGCCAGCGCGATGTGGCGCTGGACATGGTCAGCCCGACCGATCCTGAATCCGCGATCACCAGCGTTACCGTGGTTGAGTTGCCGGCGCTGGGGGTCGTCAGTTTGAACGGCGCGGCGCTGATTCTGGGCCAAGTCCTGGGCAACGCACAGCTGTCCGGTCTTCGCTTTGCGCTGAGCGAAAATGTCAACGGTCCGATCGGCAGTCTGGGAATCCAGGCAACCGATCCGCAAGGCCTGTCGACGACCTGGAAGCTGGCACTGCAAGTGCAGGGCGAGGCCTACTCCAACGTCGGCACCGCCAATGCCGATGCGATGTACGGCAGCATCGGCATGGACACGCTGTATGGCCAGGGCGGCAACGACATGCTGGCCGGCAATGCGGGTGCGGACCGGCTGTTTGGTGGCGCTGGTGACGACACGCTGCTGGGCGGCAGCGGCAACGACATTCTCGACGGCAGCAGCGGCAACGATTGGCTCGATGGCGGCAGCGGCAACGACACGATGTCTGGTGGCCCAGGCAATGACCGCTACCTCGTTGACATAGGTGGCGATGTCGTGGTCGAGGCCTTGTCGCGCGGCGCCGGTGGCACCGACTTGATCGAAACGGCCGTCAGTTACACGGCGCCCGCCAATGTTGAGAACATGCTGGCCCAAGCAGGCGTGCCCATTGACCTGACGGGCAACGAGCTCGGCAACCAGCTCTCGGGCAACGACCGCAACAACCTGCTCAGTGGCGGCGCAGGTGCCGACACTTTGCTGGGTTTCTCTGGTGACGACACCCTGGACGGCGGTGCCGGTATCGACAAAATGGCCGGCAGCGCGGGCAACGACCTCTACCGTGTTGATTCGCGCTCGGATCTGATCCTGGAATACGCTGGAGAAGGCATCGACAAGGTCGAAGCATCATCGACTTACACCTTGCCGGCCAACGTCGAGAACCTCGCGTTGCTCGAGGGGGGTGACTACGCTGGCGGTGGCAATTCGTTGGCCAATCTGATCACTGGCAACAACGGCAACAACGTTTTGTCGGGCGGTTTGGGCGCAGACACGCTGGATGGCGGACTGGGCAATGACACCTATGTGCTGAGCGACCTGCTAGACACCATTCTTGATTCGGGTGGCCTCGACACGGTGCGAAGCTCACTGTCAATTTTCTTGCAAGCCGGCATGGAACGCGCTGAACTGATCGGTCTGGGCGACAACTCGGCGTTGGGCAATGGCGCTGACAACAGCTTGATCGGCAATCCAGGCAACAACAACCTCGACGGTGGCGCCGGGGTTGACACCTTGACAGGCGGGGCGGGCGGTGATGGCTTCTCTATCGCTTACAACGGTGCGGGCAAGGCACCAGACACCATCACCGACTTCAACAGTGGCGAGGACCTGTTGATCATCGACCTGGCTTCTTTTGGCATCGACCCAGTGTCTATCGGTATCAACTTCTCAGGGTCTGTGTCCATTGATTCGTTGGTGCGCGGCGTCGGTGCGAGGGCGCTCGACCCGAACGATTACTTCCTCTTCGACACCGCGCAGCAAGCCCTGTACATCGATCCTGACGGTTCGGGCCCTCGCGCGGCCTGGTTGGCTGCTTATCTGCCCGGCGCTGGGGCCGAAAAGTTGGTCGCCGATGATCTCTACGTCTTCCCATGAATCGATTGAAGAGGTCTGAATCATGACTTTGAAGATGATCGATGCGCCGCCGCTGAATGCGGTGGCGCTAGGGGTGGTGGACTACATCTGGGCGGTCGAGGCCCGGGGATTCAGCGTCGATGGCAATCTGCTGCTCGTCAAGGCGACCTATACCGACAGCGCGTTCTCGTCGGTGCCCACACGCACCGCATTCTGGATTTACGACCTGACGCTGGGCACCTATACCGTCTGCGTCAATGATCTCATTGCAGTCGATCGACCTCTGGAGGTGACCGATGTGGTGATCAGTCAATCCAGTGGACAGACGCAGCTTGTCGCAAGCTATCACGACACCGGCGTATCGTCAGAGCTGGATCCCAACAAGCTGGCGTTGATCCGAAATTCTGTCCTGATCGAGGGTGATCTTGTTGCGGCCTTGTCCGGCAATCAATCCGATGCCTCGATTGCTGCCCTCAAATCGACTGGCGATGGCCGCTTTGTCGTGGTCGAGACGTCGGCGACCAATTTGGTCGTCGACCTCGATACCAATGGCTGCAAGGACATTTTTGTCCTAGACCTGTTGCTCAACACCGTTCAGAGAATCACCAGCATCAATGGTGCCGAATCCGGTTTTGACAGTCTACTGGGTGACGCCCGCGTCGGTGCGGATGGTGGGTTGTCGGTCGCCTTTCAGTCGACGCAGGCTTTCACCACCCAGGACGCCAACGCTGCGACCGATGTCTTTGTCTGGCGGTTGGCGGCGGCGAATTTCGCGAACAATAGCGGGGGTTCGACCACGCTGATCAGTCGAACGACGACGGGTGCAGTGGGTGGTTCCAATCCACTTCTCAACAGTATCGGTGTGTTGTTTGATTCCGATTCGAGTGCGTTTATTTCCTCAGACCAGAACAACGCCAACGATGTCTGGCAGTCTGGTGGCGGCCCCGTGGTCGCCATGTCCTCGGAGGGGGTCAACACATTTTCAGGGTCGAGCTCGCTGGTCAGCAGTTCGGGCGATGGTCGCTATGTTGCGCTGGTCACCGCATCGCCTGAGCTTGTCGGACCGTACGGCGTTGAACAATTGGTCGTTCTCGATACGACGGCTCACAGCCGGGTGGTGGTTTCAGTCTCTGCCGGTGGTGCGACTGCTGACGACTCGGTGATCTCGCCAGTTCTATCGGCTGATGGCAGCCGGATCGCCTTTTCGAGCCAGGCGAGCAATCTGACCGCCGCCTCTCCTGACGGGCAGATGCACCTTTACTTGGTGACACCTAACGCCGTGGGTTCGGTTGCGCCCACCTTGGTCATCACCAGTAGCCAGTCTGCCGTCAAGGCGGGCGAGGTTGCGACAGTGACATTCAGCTTCAGTGTGACGCCAGCAAGTTTCGACGCTGGCTATGTGACCACCACCGGTGGCGCTATTTCCCGCTTAGGCGCAACGGCCGACTCCAGAATCTACCAGGCTTTGTTCACGCCAGACGTGAACAAGCCCTCTGGCAATGCCGGTATCAGCGTGGCGGCTGGGGCCTATGCCGACGCCGCCGGCAACCGTGGTGGTGCAGGCCTCTCGCCGGCGCTGAGTATCGACACGCTGGCGCCTGCACTCAGCGTCGCCGGCTTGGACGATAGCGCCAAGACCGCGGCCGAGGCTGTCGGAGCGGTACTGCGCATCATCACCGAGACGGGTGCGACCGGCACCGTTACCTTCACCGGCCAAGGCGGCCGTCTGACCCAATCTTTTTCCGGGACTGGCGCAGATCAGGACATGAGCTTGACCAGCGCCAACCTGGCCACGCTGGCCGATGGCGCGGTGCTGGTGACGACCAGCGTGAAGGATGCGGCGGGCAATATCAGCACCAGCAGCAACGGGGGCTTCACGCTCGACACGATTGCGCCAAGTCTTGCGGTGGTTGCGGTGGGTGACAGTTCCAAGACCGCGGCTGAGGCCAGCGCGGCGGGCGGCGTGCTGAGCTTGGTTGCCGAGTCTGGCGCATTGGTGTCGGTCAGCCTCACCAGGGGTGCCGGCACGGTCGACAAGACCTTCACCAGCGACGGTCTGGCCCACGCAGTGGTGCTTAGCGCTGACGATTTGGCTGGTCTGGGTGACGGTGCCGTGTCCGTGTCCACGACCGCTACTGACACAGCAGGCAGCCTCAGCAACCGAACGATCGGCGGTTTCACGCTCGACACCGTATTGCCGTCTTTGGCCAGCGCCGAAGCCAACGGCAAGACCTTGAGCTTGACATTCAACGAAACCTTGAGTGAATCGCACGTGCCGCTCGCCGCTGGCTTCACGGTCATGGTCGGCAGCACTCAGGCCAACGTCACTGGGGTGACTGTGCG
>CAISYQ010000053.1 GCA_903889735.1 uncultured Methylibium sp. | reverse complement strand
GCTGGGCCAGCCCTCGCCCACGCTCAGTGGCGGCGAGGCGCAGCGCATCAAGCTGGTCACCGAGCTCAGCAAGGTGCGCGACGACATCACCCGCCGCGGCCAGAAGCCGCCGCACACGCTCTATGTGCTGGACGAGCCCACCGTCGGCCTGCACATGGCCGATGTCGAGAAGCTCATCCGCGTGCTGCACCGGCTGGTGGACGGCGGCCACAGCGTGGTGGTGATCGAGCACGACCTCGATGTCATCGCCGAGGCCGACTGGGTGGTCGACCTGGGGCCCGAGGGCGGCGCGGGCGGCGGCCGGGTGGTGGCGGCTGGCACGCCTGAGCAGGTGGTGGCGGCTGGCACACACACCGGCGTGGCACTCGGTCCGGTGCTGGCCCGGGCATGAAGTCGAGCCCGACCGACTCCCCGCGCGATCCGGCCGGGTCCGCGCCCGCCCGCTCGCCGTGGCGGTCGCTCCCCGGGCCGCTCAGCCCACGCCTGGCCACGCTGCTCATCGCCGCGGCCCTGGCGGGGGTGCTGCTGCTCGGCCATGACCGGCGGCATGCGGCGCAGATGCTGGCACTGGCCCTGCCCGGGCTGCTGTGGCTGCTGTGGCCGCTGCGGCCGGGTTATGGGCGCCGGGCCCAGGTGGTCGGCGTGTGGTGCTGGTCGATGGGTTTCGCCGTCGACGGGGTCGTCCGCGGTTACCTGATCGACACCTACCAGGCAACCCCCGACAGCTCCATGGTGCTCGCCTCGGTAGCGAACACCGACCCCCAGGAGGCCTTCGAATACCTCTCGATGTCGGTCCACGCCCTGGCCGGCTGGGCCGGCGCGCTGCTGGCCGCGGCGCTGCTCGTCGCCGGGCTGCTGTGGCACCACCATCCCGGCCCGTCGGCCGCCACGGGCCCCACCGTGGCCGTCCGCCCCTGGCGACGGACCGCCTGGGGCGCGACCCTCCTTGCCATCGTGTTGCTGCTCAGCGCCGCGGGCTATGCCAGCAAGCCCTGGCGGCGCATGCACCCCTGGATCTTCTGGTCCGGTTGGTCGGAATCGGTGCAGTCGCTGCGCGCCAGCTGGACCGACCGTGCCCAGCTCCGCGCCGACACCCTTGCCCGCGCCCAGGCCATGCAGCCGGCCCTGACGAACACGGCGCCGAAGACGCTGGTGCTGGTGCTCGGCGAGAGCATCAACCGCGACAACCTCGGTCTCTACGGCTATGCCCGCGACACCTCACCCCAGCTGCGCCGCCAGAGCGAGTCCCTGGGCCGGGAATTCACCGTGCTGCGCCATGCCTGGTCGGCCGAGCCCGGCACGCTGGCCTCGCTGCAGCGGGTGTTCCACTTCGGCGAGCCGGCGGGCGGGAAGGACATGCACCTGCTGGCGGTGGCGCGCGCGGCCGGCTACCGGGTGTGGTGGATCACCAACCACAACGACCTCGGCATCGAGCAGATCCACGCCCGCTTCGCGCAGGAGCTGAACGTGCTGAGCCGCACGCCGGGCCGCTCGACCCGCTCGCCTGATCAGCTCGTCCTCGAGCCCCTGCGGGCGGCCATGGACGATCCTGCGCCGCACAAGCTGATCGTCGTGCACCTGATGGGCGCCCATCCCCACTACAGCCTGCGCTACCCCGCCGGCCAGAACCCCTTCGAGACCGTGGACGATGCGGTGGAGCGCGGTCTCGTCCAGGCGGGCCGCCCGTTCTGGCTGCGGCAGTACCGGCGCGAGTACGACGCCGCGGTGCGGCACCACGACGCCATCCTGTCCCAGGTGCTGGACCTCACCCGCACCGGCGGGGTCCCCGGCGGACGGCGCGCCTGGATGTACATCTCCGACCACGCGCAGGAGGTGGGCCACGAGATCAACCATGCCGGCCACAGCGAAGCCACCGCGGCGGGGTTCCGCATCCCCACCTTCATCTGGCAGAGTGCGCCGCTGCCTTTGATGCCCGCCGATCTGGACGAACGGCCGTTTCGCAATGACTGGACGGCCTGGACCCTGCTGCCGTTGCTCGACATCCGCTGGAGCGGCTATGACGCGAGCCGCGACGTGCTGAGCACCGACTACCGCTGGCAGCCACCCGCGATCAAGCCGCCGGTGCGGTCCTTCATCGACGCCCCGCCCGGCGAGACCGCCGCCGTGACGCTGCCCTTGCGCTGAAGCGGCCGCCTGCGCGGCTCGGCGCCAGGGCCAGGGTTGGGGCATGACCCCGGCTTGGCGGCCACCGGCCGATCGGTGGGCCCACCTCAGCGGGCGTCGAGCTCGCGGTGGCGCAGCAGCGTGGCCGCATGGGCGCGGAAGCGCTGCGCCAGCTGCTCGGCGAGGTAGACCGAACGGTGCTGGCCGCCGGTGCAGCCGATCGCCACCGTCAGGTAGGCGCGCTGGTCGCGGGCGAAGGCGGGCAGCCAGTGCCGCACGAAGTCCTCGATTTGCGACAGCATCTCCCCGACCTCGGGCTGCTGCCCGAGGTAGGCGATCACCCCCGCATCCCGGCCCGTCAAGGGGCGCAGCTCTGGGGTGTAGTGGGGGTTGGGCAGCACACGCACGTCGAACACCAGGTCGGCGTCGAGCGGCACGCCCTGCTTGAAGGCAAAGGACTCGAACACCAGGGTCAGCGAACCGGCCGGCGCCCGGACCAGGTCCAGCACCCAGGCGCGCAGCTGGGCGGCGCGCAGCTGGCTGGTGTCAACGATGGTGGCGCTCTCGCGCAGGTCGGCGAGCAGCTCGCGCTCCAGCTCGATCGCCTCGGTGAGCCCGCGGTGCAGGGTGTCCGAGACGCCGTTCGAGCTTGTGCTGTCTCGGCCCAGCGGGTGGCGGCGGCGGGTCTCCGAGAAGCGCCGCACCAGGGTGTCGGTGCTGGCGTCGAGGAAGACGGTGCGCACCCGCACCCCCGTGCTGCCGAGTCGACCGATCAGCGGCATCAAGCCCGGCAGCGAGGCGGCGCTGCGCACATCGACCGCCACCGCGATCGGCCGGCGGTCCACCTCGGCACGCGCGGCCTCGATCCGCAGCAGCTCGGGCAGCAGCTCGGGCGGCAGGTTGTCGATGCAGTAGAAGCCCGCATCCTCCAGCGCGTGCAGGGCCACCGACTTGCCCGAGCCCGAGATGCCGGTGAGCAGCACCAGATCGAGCAGGACGGGCGCGGCAGCGTGGCCGCCTTCCTGCACGCTGGGGGGCGGGTTCATTCCTGCGCTCCGGCCAACAGCAAGGCCTGCGCATGCGCGAGGCTGGTGCTGCCGGTGGCGCCGCCCAGCATGCGGGCGATCTCCCGCACGCGAGCCTCGCCCTGCACCGGTTCCACGCCGCTCGCGGTCGCGCCACCGACCGCCGCCTTGCTGACCACGCAATGGGCATCGGCGCAGGCGGCCACCTGGGGCAGGTGGGTCACGCACATCACCTGGCGGTCGCGGCCCAGGCGGCGCATCAGCCGGCCCACGGCGTCGGCCACGCTGCCGCCGACGCCGGCATCGATCTCGTCGAAGATCAGCGTGCCGGCCGTGCCGAGCTCGCTGGTGGTGACCGCGATCGCCAGCGCGATGCGCGACAGCTCGCCGCCCGAGGCCACCTTGGCCAACGCCCGTGGCGTGCTGCCCGCATGACCGGCCACGCGGAACTCGGCCGCCTCAGCCCCGAAGCGCTGGGGCTCGGCCAGGGCCTCCAGCGCCACCTCGAAGCGGCCGCCGGCCATGCCGAGCTGCTGCATCGCGGCGGTCACCGCCGCGGCGAGCCGGGGTGCGGCGGCCCGGCGCCGCGCCGAGACCGCGCGCGCGG
>CAISYQ010000052.1 GCA_903889735.1 uncultured Methylibium sp. | reverse complement strand
GGGGTGTTCTCGGCACTGTCGGGAACGCCCCTCGTCTTTGCCGGTGCCAGCGACCCCGACTTCCAGAAGGGTGACCTGCCCGGCATGCCGCGCTGGCACACGATCATGTACCGCGCCGCACTGCGCCGAGCGGACCGCGTGATCGTTCAGAACACCCGCCAGCAGACGCTGTTGAAGGAAAACTTCGGCCTCGATTCCCGGCTGATCCAAAACGGCTACGAGGAAAGCGGTTGGCAGCCCGGCTGCGCTTCAGGCCCCGTGCTGTGGGCGGCGACGGTCAAGCCGCTCAAGCAGCCCCTGGTCTTCATCCGGCTGGCCCAGGTCTTCCCGCACCGGCAGTTCGTGATGGTCGGCGGGCCCGGGGTGAGCGATGACGCGCAGGCTTATTTCGATGAGATCGCCGCCGTCGCGCGCACGGTCCCGAACCTGCGCTTCACCGGACATGTGCCTTACGCGGAGGTCGGTCCTTACTTCGACGGAGCAGCACTCGCCGTGAACACCTCGATCTACGAGGGCTTTCCCAACACCTTCCTGCAGGCCTGGCTGCGCGGCGTCCCGACCGTCTCCTTCGTGGCGCCGGAATCGTCGCCGGGGCGCTCGGGCACGCAAGCCTGCGCCGACTTCGACGCCATGGTCCGCGAGGTCGGCCGGCTGACCGGCTCGCCGGCCGCCTGGCAGTCGGCCAGCGCCGCGTGCAGCGCCTTCTTTCAAGAGCATCACACCATGGATGCGGCGCTGCAGCGCTACGGGGAGGTCTTCGATGGCCTCGCTCCCGCACGATGAGCCGCTCGGCGGCGGTCGTGATGCGGCGCGCATTCGGTTGGGGTGCCGCGATCGCCGCGGTGCGCATGCTGTGCAGCTTCATCAGCATCAAGGTGACCGCGGTCTACCTCGGGCCCGCGGGCCTGGCGCTGATCGCGCAGTTCTCCGGCTTCGTCAGCCTCTTCCAGAGCGTCCTGGGGGAAGGCCTGGTGACCGGCATCACCCGGTTGTCAGCCGAGCACCCGACCGATCCCGCCCGGCAGCGGGCCATCTACGCCACCGCGCTGCGCATGGGGGCGGCGATGGCGCTGGGGGTGGGCCTCGTGTTGGCGGTGGCTGCGCCCTGGGTGGCGCAGTGGCTGCTGAAAGATGAGAAGTACACCTGGCTGATCCGCCTGAGCGGTATCGCCATCGCCGCGGCCATGCTCGCCGATGTGTTGCAGAGCGCACTGGCCGCCGGCAAGGAAATCCACCTCATCGCCTACGCCGTGATCACCTCCACGGTCCTGGGCTTGGTGATCTTCGCGTCCCTGTCGGTCGGCTGGGGCATTGCCGGGGGTCTCACGGGCGTCTTCCTGGTGCTTGTCATGTCGGCGGCCGTGAGTGCCCTCATGATCCACGCCCGCTCGGGCGTGTTGAAGCTCGCGTTCTTCCTGGGCCGATTCCAGTGGTCGGAATGCCGTCGCATCCTCAGCTTCTACCCGATGCTGGTGGTCAACGGGGCCCTGCCACCCCTGGCGCTCATCCTGGTCCGGGACACGCTGACCCAGGCGCACGGCCTGGAGACCACCGGCCTGTGGCAGGCGACTTGGCGGCTGTCCGAGGCCTACCAGGCGGTCCTGCTGTCGTCGATCTCGCTGTACTTCATGCCCAGCATGGGCGAGCGAGTCCACCAGCCGGTGGCGCTGCAACGGCATGTGATCCGCTCGCTGTTGACCGCCATGGCGGTCACGGCCTCGCTGGCCGGCGTCCTGTTCCTGCTGCGAGACTTCGTCGTGCAAATCGTCTTCAGCGAGGCGTTCAGCGCGGTGAGCGGTTTCCTGGCGCTGCAGTTGATCGGCGACGTGCTGAAGATCGGGGGCTGGATCCTGGCCATGGTGCTGGTCGCCCTGATCCGCACCGGATGGTTCATCTTCCTCACCGCCGTCGCCGCGGCGGTGTTCGTGGGCGCGGCCAAGCTGCTGGTGCCCGGCATGGGGGTGGAGGGTGCGCTCTGGGCCTACCTGCTGACGGGCCTCACGCAACTGGGCTTCGGCCTGTTCGCACTGCGCGACGTTTTCTTCCTGCGCCGCGAACCCGCAAAGCCCCTG
>CAISYQ010000051.1 GCA_903889735.1 uncultured Methylibium sp. | reverse complement strand
GCGCAAGCGCTGGCCGCGCTGCTTGACCTCTCCCGCAGGGCGCGGCAGGCCCGCAGCGAGGCGGAGCTGGGTTTCCTGCTGGTCAACGAGAGCCTGCAGCTGGTCTCCTACCGGCAGGCGGTGGTGTGGGAGGCCGGCGCCGGCGTGAAGATGCTGTCGGGCCTGGTGCAACCCGAGGTCAACGCGCCCTACGCGCTGTGGCTGAAGGCGGTGTGCCTGCACCTGGTGGCTGCGGGTGGGTCGGCCCAGCCGATCGACGCGCCGCGATCCCTCGACGCCGCCGATCTGCCCGCGGCCCTTGCCCAGGAGTGGTTGGAGTGGTGGCCCGCGCACGCTGTGTGGATCCCCATGCCCTCGGCGCCGCAAGCGACCACTGCCGAGGCGCCGGTAGCGGGCGGCGCTGCAGCCGGGGCGGCGGGCGGCTCATCCGCGGCCGGCCTCAATCAGTCGCCGCCCGCGCCGGTCTCGGCCGGCTTGCTGCTGGCGCGCGAGGCGCCCTGGTCCGCCGCCGAGTTGTCCTTGCTCCAGGACTGGACCAGCGCCTGGTGGCATGCCCGGCAGTCCCTGCGCCGGGCCCAGCGCCGCGGCTTGGCCTGGCCCTGGCAGCGCGCCACCCGCGGGGCGCTCCCGGATTCACGGCCTTGGTGGCGCCGGCCTGGGCTGTGGCTGGCGGGCGCCCTGGTGGCGGCGGCCTTCGTGCCGGTGAGGATCTCGGTGTTGGCCGCGGGCGAGCTGGTGCCCCGCAGTCCTGCGGTCGTGCGCGCGCCGCTCGAAGGCGTTGTGGACACCTTCCACGTGCAGCCCAACCAATGGGTCAGGAAGGGCGACCCGCTGTTCGGCTTTGACGAAGCCCTGATCCAGAGCCGGCTCGACGTGGCGAGCCAGGCGCTCAACACGGCCAACACCGAATACCGGCAGACCATGCAGCAGGCCCTGGTCGATCCCCGCGTGCGCCCGCAGCTGGCAGCACTCACGGGCCGCGCCCAGGAGAAGCGCACGGAGGTGGCGTTCCTGCGGGAACAGCTCGCGCGCGCCCGGGTGCTGGCGCCGCAGGATGGTGTGGCCCTGTTCGACGACCCCACCGAATGGATCGGCAAGCCGGTCTCGGTGGGCGAGCGCGTCCTGCGCATCGCCGCCCTCACCGACGTGGAGGTGGAGGCCTGGCTGCCGGTGGCCGATGCCATTGCCTTGCCGCCCGATGCGCCGGTGCTGCTCTACCTCAATGCCAGCCCCCTGGAGCCCGTTCCGGCGCGGTTGCGCTACCTGGCGCACGAGGCGGTTCAGCGACCGGACGGGCTCTATGCCTACCGGGTGCGCGCCACGTTGGAGGCGCCCACGGCTCACCGCGTGGGCCTCAAGGGCACTGCCAAGATCCAGGGCGATTGGGTGCCGGCGGGCTACTGGGTGATGCGCCGGCCGATCGCCACGCTGCGCTCCACGCTCGGTCTGTGATGCTGCCGGCGCTGCGCGAGGAAATCGCCCTGCTGCCGGGGCCGGTGCTCCCCGACGGGCAGCCGAGCTGGACGCTGCACGATCCCTCCCGCAACCTCTTCTACCGCATCGACTGGCCCACCTTCGAGGTGCTGCAGCGCTGGCGCCTGCAGGATCCCGAGGCGATCGCCGCTGAGGTGGGGGCCTGCACCACCCTGCAGCTCGATGCCGACGATGTGCGCGGCGTGATGCAGTTCCTGGTCGGCAACCAGCTCACCCAGCCCCAAGGGGCCGACAGCCCGCGCCAGCTCGCGCAGAGCCTGGCCCGCAGGCAGGGCAGCCTCTGGACCTGGCTGCTGCACCACTACCTGTTCTTCCGCATTCCGTTGCTCAGGCCCGACGCCTGGCTGGGGCGCTGGCAGGGTGTGGCGGGCTTGTTCTTCTCGCCCTGGTTCCAGGGGATGACGCTGCTGGCCCTGGCGCTGGGTCTCTTCCAGGCTGCCCAGCAATGGGACCGCTATGTCGCACAGCTGGTCGACACCTTCAGCCTGCAGGGGCTGCTGGGCTATGCGGTGGCGCTGGTGGCCGTCAAGACGCTGCACGAGTTGGGCCATGCCTTCACCGCCAAGCGCCTGGGCTGCCGGGTGCCGACCATGGGCATTGCCTTCGTGGTCACCTGGCCCATGGCCTACACCGACACCAACGACGCCTGGCGCCTGGTTGATCCGCGCAGCCGACGGCAGGTGGCCAGCGCGGGGATCGTCACGGAGCTGTTCATCGCCGCCTGGGCCACGCTTGCCTGGGGATTGCTGCCGGACGGCCCGGCCCGGTCGGCGGTCTTCGTGCTCGCCACCACCAGCTGGGTCGCCACGATCGCGATCAATGCCAGCCCCTTCATGCGCTTCGATGGCTACTTCATCCTCTCGGACGCGCTGGACATGCCCAACCTGCACGAGCGCAGCTTCGCGATGGCGCGCTGGCAGCTGCGCGAATGGCTGTTCAGCCTGGGCGAGCGCGCTCCCGAGCTGCTGCCGCCGCGCCAGCGGCGCGGGATGATCGCCTTCGCCTGGGCGACCTGGATCTACCGGCTGTTCCTGTTCCTCGGGATTGCGGTTCTCGTCTATCACCTGTTCTTCAAGCTGCTCGGCATCTTCCTCTTCATCGTCGAGCTCGTCTGGTTCGTCTGGCGGCCGCTGGGCCTGGAGCTGCAGGCCTGGTCGACGCGACGCGGGGCGATCCTCCAGCGGGGGCGCACGGCGGTGAGCGCGCTGGTCGCCCTGGCGTTGGTGGGCCTGGCCTTCGTGCCCTGGCCGGGCCGCATCACGGCGAGCAGCATCCTCAGGCCGGCCGAATCCTGGCCGGTGCACGCGCCCGCCGGCGGGCGGCTGGAGGCGCTGCCCTACCGGGAGGGCGAACTGGTGCCCGAGGGCGCCGTGCTCGCCAGGCTGCAGGCGCCCGACCTGCAAAGCCGTCGCCAGGCCCTTGTGGCGCGGGTGGAACAGCTGCGTTGGCAGGCGGCGGCCTCGGGCTTCGACGAGCAGACGCGCAACAAGCTGCTCGTGACCGAGGACATGCTCACCACGGGCCGGGCCGAACTGGCGAGCGTGGACACCGAGCTGAACCATTTCGAACCCAAGGCCCCCTACGCCGGCCGCCTGCGCGACCTGGACCCCGATCTGCAGCCCGGGCAGTGGCTGGCGCGCAAGGAGCGGATCGGGTTGTTGGTTCGCGAGGGCAGCCCGTGGCTGGTCGAGACCTGGCTCGATGAGGCCGACGTTCCACGGGTGGCGGTGGGCGACGAGGCGCTCTTCATCAGCGACGGCGCTGCGGGCCCGGTGCTGCGGCTGCGGGTGACCGCGGTCGACACCGACGCCTCGCGGGTCCTGCCCC
Organism: uncultured Methylibium sp.; assembly: GCA_903889735.1. Classification (GTDB taxonomy): domain Bacteria; phylum Pseudomonadota; class Gammaproteobacteria; order Burkholderiales; family Burkholderiaceae_C; genus Methylibium. The sequence goes on along the minus strand of CAISYQ010000051.1, from coordinate 9,832 downwards.
GTGGCGAGCTGGCGGTCCAGGCCGGCGGACATGTGCTCACCCGCGAGAAGGGCGGCCAGTGGCTGCCCGAGGGGGCGATCTACCGCGTCACGCTTTCTCCCGAAGGTGGCGACGGGTCCCTGCAGGCCTGGACCCAGCAGTCCTGGCGTGGACACCTCACCATCAAGGGCCGCGCCGAGGCGCCCGGCTGGCGGTATCTGCGGCAGGCTTCGGCGGTTCTGGTGCGTGAGTTCGGGTTCTGACGGTTCGCCGGGGCGGTGGTGGGGTCCGCGCTCGGGGGTCAAGCGGCCTGCTGACTCCAAGGATCGATCACCGCGATTCCGCAGCCGTTGAAGTCAGCCGTGTTGCGCGTGGCCACGGCGGCTTCATGGGCTCGGGCGATGGCGGCGATCTGGCAGTCGAACTGGCTGATGGGCCTGCCGGCGGTGCGGCGCTCGGCGGCAATCAGGGCGTAGACACGGGCGGCGGCGCGGTCGAAGGGCAGGATTCGATCGCGAAAGTCTTCCTCCAACATACCCTCGATCGCCTTGGCGAGGGCGGTGCGCCGTCGCCCCGCGGGAAGGATCGCCACGCCGTGCCTCAATTCCGCCTCGCCCACGGCCGTGAAGTAGACCGTCGCGCCGTCCTGCGACCCCAACCAGACCTCGACCTGCCTGGCTGGTGCCGGACGCAGAAATTCAGAAACGACGTTGGTGTCGAGGACGATCATCACTGCGTCCGTCCCAAGGCAGGCGGCTCGCGCATCGGTCCGCGAGCGGGCAACTCGAGATCGACGCGGTCGGCAGACGCGACGCGGGCGCGTATCGCAGCGGCGAGATTGCGCGGCGCTGCGTCTTCTCCCATCACCCGCCGCAGGATATCCCGCGCTTCTTCCTCCATCGAGCGGCCGTGCTCGGCCGCGCGGACGCGCAGGCGCTGCTTGATGTCATCGTCGAGGTTTCGGATGGTGATGCTGGCCATGGGGTGTTTTCCGCTGTGGGATGTCGTGGGAGATCGTAGCCGATGATTGCAATGCAATCAACGCATGCACGCAGTGCGCTCAATGCGTTGCGCTGCGATGCACGCCGGGAACCATCCCCTCGGTGGTAGCCTCGCCGCGGTGAACGCCCCGGCCCATACCTCCATCGCTCCCGCTGCCACCGCTCCCGCCATCTCGATCTCCCGCGTCTCCCGGCGTTTTGCGTCGGGCACGCTGGCGCTGACCGAGGCGTCGCTGGAGGTGGGCGAGGGCGAGTTCGTGGCGCTGCTTGGGCCCTCGGGCTGCGGCAAGAGCACGCTGCTGCGCATGGTGGCGGGGCTGGACAGTCCGTCCACGGGGTCGGTGCGGGTGGTGGCGGGGCCGGGGCTGCCGGGGTTGCCGCCGGTGGGTTTCGTGTTCCAGGAGCCCACGCTCATGCCCTGGGCCCGCGTGGCCGACAACGTGGCGCTGCCGCTGCGGCTGGCTGGGCGCTCACAGGCGCAGGCGCTGCCTGCGGTGCGCGAGCAGCTTCAGGCGGTGGGGCTGCAGGGCTTCGAGCAGGCCTGGCCGCATGAGCTCTCGGGCGGCATGAAGATGCGGGTGTCGATCGCCCGCGCGCTGATCGCAGCACCCCGTGTGCTGCTGATGGACGAGCCCTTCGCCGCGCTGGACGAGATCACCCGCATCCGCTTGAACGACGACCTGCTGGCCTGGTGGGCCGCGCAGCGGCTCACGGTGCTCTTCGTCACCCACAGTGTGTTCGAGGCAGTGACGCTGGCCCAGAAGGTGGTGGTGATGGGCGCGCGGCCGGGGCGGGTGGCCGAGGTGGTGGACAACGCCCATGCCGGCCCGCGCGACGAGGACTGGCGCGCCTCGGCCGATTTTGCGCAGCGCTGTGCGCGGGTGTCGCAGGCGCTGCGGCGGGCGGCGGTGGGCAGCTTGGAGGTGGGCCGCGCGGAGGTGGGCCGTGCGGAGGTGGGCCGTGCGGAGGTGGGCCGTGCGGAGGTGGCGCCGTGAACGCCGCCCGCCTCCTGCCCTGGTTGGTGTTCGCCGCCGCGCTGGCGGGCTGGGAGGCGCTGGTGCGGCTGGCGCAGATCCCGCACTACATCCTGCCCGCGCCGAGCCTGGTGCTGACCACGCTGGCTGCGAACTTCGAGTCGCTGGCGCCCGCCTGGTGGTACACGGTGCGCATCACTTTCGGGGCGCTGGCGCTCTCGGTGCTGAGCGGGGTGGTGCTGGCCAGCCTCTTCGCGCTCTCGCCCTGGGTGGAGCGCTCCTTCCTGCCCTTTGCGATCGTGCTGCAGGTCACGCCGGTGGTGGCGATCGCGCCGCTGATCCTGATCTACATCGAGAGCACCACCGCGGCGCTGCTTCTGTGCGCCTGGATCGTGGCCTTCTTCCCCATCCTGTCGAACACCGTGATCGGCCTGCGCTCGGCCGACGCCCACCTGCGCGACCTCTTCACCCTCTACCGCGCCACGCCCTGGCAGCGGCTGCGCCTGCTGCTGGTGCCCTCGGCGCTGCCTTACTTCATGAGCGGGCTCAAGGTGGCGGGTGGGCTGGCGCTGATCGGTGCGGTGGTGGCGGAGTTCACCGCCGGCGCGGCCGGCCGCGAGACGGGACTGGCGTCGCGCATCCTGGAGGCGAGTTTCCGTACCGAAACGCCGAAGATGTTCGCGGCGCTGGTGCTGGTCTCGCTCACGGGGGTGGCGATCTACGCGCTGCTGAGCCAGCTGTCACGGGCGCTGCTGGGACGCTGGCATGATTCCGAGCGACGAACCCCGCGCTGAGCACCGGGCGGGATCGCCCCACACTCCAAGAAGCACCCAATGAAGACCTTGATCACCCGGGCCCTGGCGGCCTGCACGCTCACCCTCGTGATGGTGGGCGCCACCAGCCCGGTCCACGCGCAGCAGCCGGCCCCCACGGCGGGCCTCAAGGCGCCCGACAAGGTGGTCTTCGCCCTCAACTGGAAGGCGCAGGCCGCGGCGGGCGGCTTCTACCAGGCGCTGGTGGACGGCAGCTACCGCCGGGCAGGCATCGATCTCACGTTGCAGCAGGGCGGTCCGCAGGTGAACAACCGCCCGCTGCTGGCCGTGGGCAAGATCGATTTCCTGGTCACCGGCAACCTGCTGCACTCCTTCGACAACGTGAAGAACGGCATCCCCACGGTGGTGGTGGCGGCGATCTTCCAGAAGGACCCGCAGGCCCTGATGGCCCACCCCGGCCAGGGCTACGAGAGCTTCGCTGCGCTGACCCGGGCGCCGGTGGCGATGGTGGCCAAGGACGGCCAGTTCAGCTGGTGGCAGTGGCTCAAGGTGCAGCACGGGTTCCGCGACGAGCAGCTCAAGCCCTACACCTACAACCTCGGTCCCTTCCTGGCCAACCCGCGGGCGGTGCAGCAGGGCTACTCGGTGGCCGAGCCCATCTACATCGAGCGCCAGGGCGGCTTCAAGCCGGTGGTCCACTTGCTGGCCGACCACGGTTTCTCGACCTACTCCACGCTGATCGAGGCCCGAACCGAGACCGTGCGCACCAACCCCGACCTGGTGCGCCGCTTCGTCGACGCCACCGCCCGTGGCTGGTACGCCTACCTCTATGGCGACCGCAGCGCCGCCAATGCCGCGATGCTCAAGGAGAACCCCGAGCTCAGCGTCGATGAGCTGGAGCGCTCGGTCGCGCTGATGAAGCAGCAAGGCATCGTCGACTCCGGCGAGGCGCTGGAGCGCGGCATCGGCGCCATGAACGAGGCCCGCGTGCGCGACTTCTTTGAGCAGATGGTCAAGGCCGGCCTCTACAAGCCGGGCGAGGTCGACCTGAAGAAGGTGGCGAGCTTCGAGTTCGTGAACCGCTCGGTGGGTCGCGAACTGCGCAAGTAGGTCAGCCCGCCGGGGCTAGAGGAAGTTCTCCCACTCCGTGAGGTAGCGCCACTGGCCGGGCGGCAGATCGCCCAGGTTGACGCGGCCCATGCGGATGCGCTTGAGCGTGACCACCTGCAGGCCCACCACCTCGCACATGCGCCGGATCTGGCGCTTCATGCCCTCGCGCAACACGATGCGCAGCTGCTGCTCGCTCTGCCAGCTCACCTTGGCGGGCTCGAGGGTGCGGTCGTCGAGCACGATGCCGTGGCGCAGCCGCTCCACGCCCTCGGCCGGGAATTCCGCTTTCAGGTCGGTGACCTCGGGGCGGGCGGGCCAGCTGACGCGGACGATGTATTCCTTCTCGACCTTGGAGCGCTCGCCCACCAGCGCCTTGGCCACGCGCCCGTCCTGCGTCAGCACCAGCAGGCCGGTGGAGTCGATGTCCAGCCGGCCGGCCGGCGCCAGGTGGCGCAGGTGCGAAGCGTTGAAGCGGATCTTGCTGGTGTCGCCTTCCCAGCGGTTGGCTGCATTCACCAGCGCCACCGCGGGGGTGTGGCCGTCCTCGGCCTGCCCGCTCACATAGCCCTCGGGCTTGTGCAGCAGCACGGTCACCAGCTGCGCCTGCTGCAGCTGGGCCTTGGGCTCGATCTCGATCAGCTGCGTGGGCAGCACCCGGGTGCCCAGCGTGGCGACCACCACGCCGTCGACCCGCACGAAACCCTGCTCGATCCACTCGTCGGCCTCCCGCCTGGAAGCCAGGCCACGCTCGGCCATCAGCTTGGACAGGCGCACGCTGCCTTCCGCATGGACGGGCGCGGTGTCAGGGCTGGCGTGCGCTGGCTTCGGTGCTTTCGGGCCGGCCTTTGCCGACCGGGCTGCCTGGGCCCAGGCGGCAAAGGGCCCGCCCAGCGACGGGCGCGGCGGCGGCCGGTGGGTTTGCGGCCGGTCGGCACGGGCGCGGTCGTCCTTTGGCCGCTCCCCGAAGGACCGAGGCGGGTCTGCCCGTTCGGCATAGGGCCGTTCCCGGTCGGGCCGGTCACCCCGGGGGCGGTCATCACGGGGACGGTCGAAAGAGGGACGATCAAAGACGGGTCGATCGCCCTGGGGACGGTCGTTGGATCGGTTGTCGGTTCGGTGGTCGAAGGGCCGGTCGTTGCCGGGACGACCGGTCTGGGGGCGGTCACCCGGGGGACGGCCGCCTTGGAACCGGTCTCGATCGGGGCGCTCGCCATGGCCCCGGTCGCCCGCGGGGCGTGGGTCGTGCGTGCGGTCCATGGCCGAGCGGTCCTCGCGCGGGCGATCGCCTGTGGGGCCGTTCTGGGGCCGATCGCCGAAAGGGCGGTTGTCCGGTCGGCGGTCGCTGGGCGGACGTTCGCTCCAGGGTCGGTCGTTGGAGGGGCGGGCACCCTGCGGCCGATCCCCGTGCGGGCGCTGATCATGTGCTGGCCGATCACGCGGCCGGTCGCCGTGCACGGGCGCCCCGTGGGGCCGCTCGGCGTGCGTGCGTTCGCCGGGGCGCGTTGGGTAGCGGTCCGGCGGTCGGCTGTCGCGGTTGTCCCGGCTGTCGCGGTTATCCCGGCTGAAAGGCCCGGGCCGCTCGTTCGGTGACCCGGGACCGTGCACCGGCGGCCGCTGAGGTGGGCGGCTGTCCCGGGGGTCGCCACGGCGGTCCGGTGCGGGAGGGCGCCCGTCGCGGGGGCGGTCCCCCCACGATCGCTCCCCCTGCTGTCGATCGCCGCCTTGGGGTCGAGCTTCACGCGGTCGGTCCCCACGCAGCCGATCATCCGGCGGCCGCGTCCCCTGGGGCCGATCGCCCTGCGGGCGGTCAAAGGGTGGGCGCTCTCCGGGGCGGGCCTGGGCACTCGGTCCGCCCCGGGGGGGCCATCCGCCTTGGGGTCGATCGCCACTGGGTCGGTTGGATTGCGGGCGATCGCCCGGCGGCCGGCCGCGGCCGGCATGGGCCGAGGGACCTCGCGGGCCGGGGCGCGGGCCACGGGGGTCGGCGGGGCGTCCGTCGCGGCGCGGCGGGGCGGCGTTGCGGGATTCATCACGGGCCTCGTCGTGGCGATGCCGCTGGGCACGCTGGACTTCGGCCTGGGCAAGTGTCGGGCGGGGGCCCTTGGGGCCGATGCCGCGCACCGGGGGGCGACGCGGGCCGGGCGCAGACGCGTCACCGGCGGGTTTCTTGAGCTTGAGGGTGGCCATGCGTCGATTGGATCACGCGCTGCCGGCCGCTCGGCGCTGCAGTCCGCAATCAAATCCCCGGCGTGGTGTTGGCGGCCGGTCCGACGCGGGCCGGCCGCTCGAACCCAGCCTTGCGCTGGCTGCGGCTCAGCAGCCAGCGGGAACGATTCCGAGCGAGACAGCTTTGAGCAGGCCGGGGCGCTCCGCCCTCGTTCCGATTCAGCGCCCGCGCATGAACAGCGCGTCCAGCTCCCGCACCGTCACCTGTCGCCAGGTCGGGCGGCCGTGGTTGCACTGGTCGGCGCGTTCGGTGCGCTCCATGTCGCGCAGCAGCGCGTTCATCTCGTCAACCGTCAGTCGCCGGTTGGCGCGCACCGCGCCATGGCAGGCCATGGTCGAGAGGATCTCGTGCTGGGCTCGCTCGATGGCATGGCTGGCGTCGAAGCGGGCCAGTTCGGCCAGCACCGAGCGCGCCAGCTCCACCCCATCGCCGCCGGCCAGCGCGGCTGGGTGGGCGCGCAGGGCCAGCACGCCAGGCGAGAGCGGCGCGATGTCCAGCCCCAGCCGCTCCAGCGCCGCGCCCTGGGCCTCGGCAGTCGCGATCTCGGCGGCGGTGGCCGCGAAGGTGGCCGGAATCAGCAGCGGTTGGGCCTCGATGCGGGCGGTCTGTGCGCTCTCCAGGCTGGCCTTGAGACGCTCGTAGACCACGCGCTCATGGGCGGCATGCATGTCCACGATCACCAGGCCGTGCCGGTTCTCAGCCAGGATGTAGATGCCGCCCAGCTGCGCGATCGCGCGGCCGAGCGGCCAGTCGCCGGTGTCCTCACCCACCGCCTGGGGGCTGGCCATGCCGGGATTCAGCGCAGCGGGCTCGGCGATGGACGGCCAGCCCGGCGCCGCGCCCGCTTGCAGCCAACCGGCGGCGGGGCGGGGCGTGGACCAGGCGCCGGCGGCCTCGCGCACGACATGGACACCATGGACGCCGCTGCTCTGTAGGTTCAAGGGGTCACTGGCGGGCCACGCACTCGCCCCCGAGCCCAGCGAGAGCCCGGTCTGCTGAGTGGTCGAGCCCCAGGGCGCGGCGGCGTTTCCTGGCAGGCCCTGGGCCGACAGGAAGCCCGGGGCGCCGGCATCGATCCCCCCAAGCGAGCCCGCCTCACCACCCGCCGCCGCGCCGCCCCGAAGCGCCAGCGCGTTCTCGACCGCGCGGCGCACCGCCTGGTGCACCTCGCGGCTGTCGCGAAAGCGAACCTCGGTCTTGGCCGGGTGCACATTGACATCCACCCGCTCGGGCGCAATCTCCACGAACAGCAGGTAAGCGGGCTGGCGCTGACCGTGCAGCACGTCGTCGTAGGCCGAGCGCGCCGCGTGGGCGATGAGCTTGTCGCGCACATGCCGGCCGTTGACGTAGACGTACTGCTGGTCGGCCCGCGCCCGCGCCGCATCGGGCAGTCCCACCCGGCCGCTGACCCGCAGCGGCCCGATGGCGGCCTCGATATCGCGGCTCGCCGTCATGAAGTCCTCGCCGAGCACGTCGCGCGTGCGCTGCCCGGGGGCGCCGCGCTTCCACTGCGCAACCAGCCGGCCTTCGTGCCAGACCGTGAACGCGACCTCGGTGCGCACCAGCGCATGGCGGCGCACGGCCTCCAGGCAATGGGCGAGCTCGGTGGCGTCGGTCTTCAGGAACTTGCGGCGCGCGGGGGTGGCGAAGAACAGCTCGCGCACCTCGACGCTGGTGCCCACCGCGCGGGCGGCCGGATGGAGCTCGCCGGTGCGCGCGTCCAGGCGCAACGCATGGGGGGACTCCGGGGTGCGGCTGGTGATCGCGACCTCGGCCACCGAGGCCACAGCGGCCAGCGCCTCGCCCCGAAAACCCATCGTGCCGACCTGCTCCAGCTCGGCCAGCGAGACGATCTTGCTGGTGGCATGGCGCTTGAGGGCCAGCGGCAGCTCGGGCGCGGGGATGCCGGCGCCGTCGTCCTCGACCACGATGGCGCGCACGCCGCCGGCCGAGAGCCGCACGACGATCTCGGTGGCACCCGCGTCCAGGGCGTTGTCGAGCAGCTCGCGCACCACGCCCGCGGGCCGGTCGACCACCTCGCCGGCCGCGATCTGGCTGATGAGCTCGTCGGGCAGCTCCCGGATGGGCCGGCGCGGGGTGTCTGCGGTCAGGACGGCATTCATCGGGTCATTGTAGGAAGGGCCCTTCGGGCGCAGGGGCTGCCGGCCCGGACCGCAGCCACCTCGATAATCTGGCGCCATGGACCTCCTGATGCTGCTGATCGATTTCATCCTGCATGTCGATGCGCACCTGGCGGCCTTCGTGGCCGACCACGGCACCTGGGTCTATGCCCTGTTGTTCGCGATCGTGTTCGTCGAGACCGGCCTGGTGGTGATGCCCTTCCTGCCTGGCGATTCGCTGCTGTTCGTGGTCGGGGCGCTGTGCGGTGCGGGGCTGATGAGCCTGCCGCTGTCGGTGGCGGTGCTGCTGGCGGCGGCCATCCTGGGCGATCAGACCAACTACGCCATCGGCCGCCATGTCGGGCCGCGGGTGTTCCGCTGGGAGCATTCGCGCTTCTTCAACAAGACCGCCTTCGCCCAGGCCCATGCCTTCTACGAACGCTATGGCGGCATCACCCTGGTGCTGGCGCGCTTCATGCCCTTTGTGCGCACCTTCGCGCCCTTCGTGGCCGGGGTGGCCGAGATGGGGCGCGCGCGCTTCACGCTGTTCAACGTGGGCGGCGCGCTGCTCTGGGTGCTGTCACTGACCACGGCCGGCTACCTGTTCGGCAACCTCGACTGGGTCCAGACCCACCTGTCGAAAATCATCTGGGCGCTGATCCTGATCCCGGGGGTGATCGCCCTGGTCGGCGGCTGGCGGGCGCGGCGAGCGGCCTGAGCGGCGTCCGCGAGGTGGGATTCGCACGGCCCTCCGGGGAAGCCATCGGTCCGCCAGGCGTCAGACCGGCGTGGAGAGGCTCAAGGCGCGTCGCAAGGCGGCGGCGCACAGCGCGACCGCCGTGTTCGCCTCCTCCAGCACCCGGCCCATCAGGATGAAGCCGTGGATCTGCCGCTCAAAGCACAGCTGCGTGCAGCGGTTGCCTGCCTCCGACAGGCGCTGCGCATAGGCCAGGCCCTCATCGCGCAGGGGGTCGAAGCCGGCGGTCAGCAGCAAGGTGGGCGGCAGGCTGGCGAGGTCCGACGCCAACAGCGGCGAGGCGCGCCAGTCAAGGTCGTGCGCGGCGTCATCGATGTAGTGGTCGTGGAACCAGGCCATGGTGTCGCTCGTCAGCAGATAGCCCTGACCGTTGTGGGTGTGCGAGGGTGCGCCGCAGCGCATGTCGGTGGCCGGGTAGATGAGCAGCTGGAAGGCCAGCGGCGGGCCGTCCGCCTCACCGGTGGCGCGGGCGTCCCGGTGGGCAATCGCCACCACCGCGGCCAGGTTGCCGCCGGCGCTGTCGCCGCCCACGGCGATGCGCGCCGGATCCAGGCCCAGGCTGGCGGCGTGGCGTTGCACCCAGCGGGTGGCGGCCAGGCTGTCGTCCACCGCGGCCGGAAAGCGGTGCTCCGGCCCCAGCCGGTAGCCGACCGCCACCACCGCACAGCCCGAGCCGTTGGCCAGCTCGCGGCACAGCGTGTCATGGGTGTCGAGGTCACCGATCACCCAGCCGCCGCCGTGGAAGAAGACCAGGGCGGGCAGGGCGGGGACCAGCGGCCGCGAGCGGGCAACCGGACCGCTGTCCAGCGGCCGCGGGAGGCGCCCCGGTGCGCTGTCCAGCGGCCGCGAGCTGGCAACCGGCACGCTTTCCAGCGGCCGGTAGAGCCTCAG
>CAISYQ010000050.1 GCA_903889735.1 uncultured Methylibium sp. | reverse complement strand
TCGGCCGCTTGCAAGGGCCGCCGCACAGACGGCGTTGCCTCGGCGCAGGGCCCCGTGACCCACGGCGCTCGATGAGCCCTCGTGGCGCGCTGCCGCTGCGGCATCATGGCGGCCCGATGACCCAGCAGCCCGCCCCACCGATGACCCCCACGGCCTCAACTCCGCTGCGCTGGACCTGCACCCGCCTCGAGGCGCTGGCGCCGCGCGAGCTGCAACGCATCCATGCCGCCCGGCAGGCGGTGTTCGTGGTCGAGCAGGCCTGCGCCTTCCAGGATGCGGATGCGGCCGATGAGCGCGCCTGGCACCTGGCGGCCTGGGCGCCCGGCGTGGCGGCGGTGGACGCCGCCGCCCGCGGCGTCCTGGTTTCCAGCGCTGGCGGCGCCAGCGACGCCAGCGGCCCCGCCGGCGGTGAGCTGCGCGCCTATGCCCGCCTCGTCGACCCCGGCGTGAAGTACGCCGAGCCCTCGATCGGCCGCGTGCTGACCACCGCCGCCGCTCGCGGCACCGGGCTCGGCCGCGAGCTGCTGCGTCGCGCGCTGGCGCAGGCCGGGGCCCGTTTTCCCGGCCAGGGACTGCGCATCTCGGCGCAGCTGCGCCTGGCGCCCTTCTACGCCGAGGTCGGCTTCGTCAGCGTCGGCGAGCCTTACCTCGAGGACGATATGCCGCATCTGGAGATGTGGCGGGCCTGACGGTCTTCAGCATTCCGCCACGCCCGCTCTTGCGCGCCAGACGGGCGCACAAGCCCTGAAACTCATGGCCGACCGGACCCCAGTCCCTTCACCTTCAATTCAAGCGTGACCCGCACCGAAGCCCAGCGATGACCGATTCCGACGCCATTGAGCCCGCCCCGCGCCCAGACCGCCGTCGCGCCATTGCCCGTCTGGGTGGACTGGGCATGCTCGCCGCCGCCACGGCGCTGGGCCTGTCTGCCGCCGCCCGGGCCGAGGGCCCGCCGCCGAGGTTGCTGGTGGGCTTCCCGGCCGGCGGCACGATCGACGCCGTGGCCCGCCTGCTCGCCGCCGCCTGGCGCTCGCGCTTCGCGTCGCCGCCCCTGGTCGAGCAGCGGGTCGGTGCTGGCGGCCGCATCGCCGTCGTGGCCCTGAAGGAGGCCGCCCCCGATGGCCTCACCCTGCTGCTGAGCCCGGCGTCGATCTTCACCATCTACCCGCATGTCTACCGGCGCCTGCCCTATGACCCGGCCACGGATGTGCTGCCGGTCAGCCCGGTTTGTGACTATGTCTGTGGCCTGGGCGTGGGGCCGCTGGTGCCCGAGGCGGTGAGGACGCTGGCCGACTTCGTGGCTTGGGTGCGCGCCAACCCCCGGCTCGGTGCCTACGGTTCACCCGCCGCGGGGGCCATGCCGCATTTCCTGGGCACGCAGTTCGCGCGCGCCGCCGGTATCGAGCTCACCCATGTGCCCTACCGCGGCGCGGTGCCCGGCCTGCAGGAGCTGATGGGTGGGCAGATCGCCGCGGGCCTGTTTGCGCTGGGCGATTTCCTGCCCCAGCTGGCCGGCGGGCGCCTGCGCCTCTTGGCTGTGGCGGATGGGCACCGGTCCCGCCACGTACCGGCGGTCCCCACTTTTGCCGAGCAGGGCTATCCGGCCCTGCGCGGGGTGGAGAGCTTTGGTCTTTTCCTGCCGGCCCGCGCGCCAGCCGGTGCCGCCACGCAGCTGTTCGAGCTGACCCGCACGGCGATGGCCGACCCGGCGGTGATCGAGGGCCTCGCCCGCCTCGGTCTCCAGCCCGCAGCCCGCGAGCCCGCCGCCTATGCGCGCCAGCTCGCCGCCGAGCGCGAGCGCTGGGCGCCGGTGGTGCGGGCCTCGGGCTTCATGGCGGACGATTGACGCAGCGCGCGGTGGCTTGGCAGGCGGGGCGCAATGCTGCGCTCATGTCCCCCGGCGCCGGCTTGGGTCGGCGCCTCCTCCTTGACGTCGCTTCGCATCGCGCACCGCCCGCCAAGCCCTGCACGCCGGCGGACACGGCGACGGTCCGTCGACTTTGGCGGCCTGGGTTCAGCCGGCCCGCGGCGCCGTGAGGCGCTCGAGCCGGTGCAGGCCGTCCATCGCCTCCTCGCGCGAGCTGCCGCACATCGCGGGCGAGGGCTGGAGAGAGCTGCAGACCGCCGGTCTCTCAGGCAACCCGAAGAGCCGGCAGCGCAGCCCCTCGTCGAGCTGCACGCAGGGCACACCCGCCGGTTTGCCCTGGGGCATGCCGGGGATGGGGCTGGAGATCGAGGGGGCGGTGCAGCAGGCGCCGCAGCCGGGGCGGCAGGTCATGAGCGATTGTCCCGGCGCCAGCCTTTTGTGCCGCAGGCGTTTGCGGATTTCGGGCGTGGATTCCAGACGCTGATTCCGGCGGCCGCCCCTGACGAGCCAGGATCGGTCCCGCTGCTTAAAATTGAGGCGATGTCCGGCGAGCGTGCCGGACGCAGTGCAAGGGCGCGCGATGTTCTATCCGAAGGAGTTCGACGTCATCGTCGTGGGTGGCGGCCATGCCGGCACCGAGGCGGCGCTGGCCGCCGCGCGCATGGGCTGCGCCACGCTGCTGCTGACGCACAACCTCGAGACCCTCGGGCAGATGAGCTGCAACCCGTCGATCGGCGGGATCGGCAAGGGCCACCTGGTGCGCGAGATCGATGCGCTGGGCGGTGCGATGGCGCTGGCCACCGACGAGGCCGGCATCCAGTTCCGCATCCTCAACGGCTCCAAGGGCCCGGCCGTGCGCGCCACCCGCGCCCAGGCCGACCGCGTGCTCTACCGCGCCGCGGTGCGCCAGCGGCTTGAAAACCAGCCGAACCTGTGGCTCTTCCAACAGGCGGTCGATGACCTGCTGGTCGAGTCGGACGGCCAGAACGACCGCGTGGTGGGGGCTGTGACGCAAGTGGGCATACGCTTCCACGCCAAATCAGTGGTGCTGACGGCGGGCACCTTCCTGGACGGCCGCATCCATGTGGGGCTGCAGAACCACAGCGCCGGCCGCGCTGGCGACCCGCCGGCGGTGCGCCTCTCGGCGCGGCTCAAGGAGCTGAAGCTGCCGCAGGGGCGGTTGAAGACCGGCACGCCGCCGCGCATCGACGGCCGCAGCATCGACTTCTCGCGCCTGACCGAGCAGCCCGGCGACGGCATGCCCGGGGCCGACGGTTCGCCGCCGGGCGGCCCTGTGCCGGTGTTCAGCTTCCTGGGCCACGCGGCGATGCACCCGCGGCAGCTGCCCTGCTGGATCACCCACACCAACGCGCGCACCCACGAGATCATCCGCAGCGGCTTCGACCGCAGCCCCATGTTCACCGGCGTGATCGAGGGCGTGGGGCCGCGCTACTGCCCGAGCATCGAGGACAAGGTGGGCCGTTTTGCCGACAAGGACTCGCACCAGATCTTCCTCGAGCCCGAGGGCCTGACGACGCATGAGTTCTACCCCAACGGCATCTCGACCTCGCTGCCCTTCGATGTGCAGCTGGCGGCTGTGCGCTCGATGGACGGGCTGGAGAACGCCCATATCCTGCGACCCGGCTATGCGATCGAGTACGACTTCTTCGACCCGCGGGGCCTGAGCGCGAGCTTCGAGACGCGGGCGATCCGCGGGCTGTTCTTCGCCGGCCAGATCAATGGCACCACCGGTTACGAGGAGGCTGCCGCCCAGGGGCTGTTCGCCGGGCTGAACGCGGCGCTGCAGGTGCAGGGGCGCGAGGCCTGGACGCCGGGGCGTGACCAGGCCTACCTGGGCGTGCTGGTCGATGACCTGATCACCCAGGGCGTGACCGAGCCTTACCGCATGTTCACCAGCCGCGCCGAGTACCGGCTGCAGCTGCGCGAGGACAACGCCGACCTGCGCCTGACCGAGACCGGCCGCGGCCTGGGTCTGGTCGACGACGCGCGCTGGGAGGCCTTCAGCCGCAAGCGCGACGCCATCGCCCGCGAGACCGAGCGGCTGCGCACCAGCTGGGTCAGGCCGGCCACGCTGCCGGCGGCCGATGCCGAGCGGCTGTTCGGCAAGGCCCTGGAGCATGAGTACGCCCTGGCCGATCTGCTGCGCCGCCCAGGCGTGGGATTCGATGCGGTGGCTGAGGCGGGCCACATCGCCTTGCGGACATCGACCGCGACGGCTGGGTCCGAAAGTGTGCCGGCTGCGGTTTCACGTGAAACACTGGTCGCCGAGCTGGGCGCAGCGCTGGCCGGTACGGTGATCGAGCAGCTGGAGATTGCGGCCCAGTACGCCGGCTACATCGACAAGCAGCATGAGGATGTGGCGCGCAGCGCCCATTACGAGCACCTGAAGCTGCCCGCCGAGCTCGACTACCGCGAGGTGACCGCGCTGAGCCATGAGGCGCGCCAGAAACTGCAGGCCCAGCGCCCGCAGACGCTGGGCCAGGCTTCCCGCATCTCCGGCATCACGCCGGCGGCGATCTCGCTGCTGTTGATCCACCTGAAGAAGGGGCGGTTCAAGGGCTTTGCCACGGTCGCGGCGGTGGGCGAGCAGGGGGCGACTGCGCCGGAGGCGGCTGTCGCGATGACCCGGCCGGCCGGTGCGACGCCGCGGGCGGTCACTGAACCGAAGGTGGCATGAGCCGGAGCCCGGGTGCGCCCGAGGGCCCCGCCTTGGTCAAGAACGTGGCCACCAAGGGCGGTTTACCCGTCGGTTTGCAGATGTTGCAGGCCGGCGCCGGGCAGCTCGGGGTTGAACTCGACGATCGTCAGTCACGGCATCTGCTCGCCTACCTCGCGCTGATCGAGCGGTGGAACCGGGTCTACAACCTGACGGCGGTGCGCGATCCGGCGCAGATGTTGACCCAGCACCTGCTGGACAGCCTCGCCATCCTGGGGCCCCTGCGCCGGCATTCGGCCGGTGCGGCGCTGTCGGTGCTCGACGTCGGCAGCGGCGCCGGGCTGCCGGGGGTGGTGCTCGCCATCGTTGCCCCGGAGTTGCGGGTCAGCTGCGTGGACGCGGTGGCCAAGAAGGCGGGTTTCATCCGTCAGGCGGGGGCGGAGCTCGGTCTGGTCAACCTGGAAGCGCTGCACGCGCGGGTCGAGACGCTGGCCCCGCGCCACTGGGATCTGGTCACGTCCCGCGCCTTTGCGTCGCTGGCGGATTTCGTGTCGCTCACCGAGGCGGTGCTGTCGCCGGGCGGGGTGTGGCTGGCGATGAAGGGCAAGCCTCCCCGCGAGGAGATCGACGCGCTGCCACCGGGCATCGAGGTGTTTCACGTGGAACCGCTGCAGGTGCCGGGGCTGGATGCCGAGCGCTGCCTGGTCTGGCTGCGTCGACGTCCCATGGAGTGACAGGCAAGCAGCACCGGCGCAAGGGCCGGGTGCCCCGACGGATGCCCAACGGCCGCCCCAACGAACGCTCCAACAACGGCTCCCATAGCGGCTCCGAAAAATGCCCCGACAAACAGCTCAACAAATATCCCGCCGGAGACAGCGCCCCATGACCTCCCCACACTCGAAACTGGCGATGGCGCGCGGGGCTGTTGCGCGGACCGCCTTGGCCGTCGCCGCCCGCTCGCTGTGCCTCGCCGGCGTGCTGTTGACGCCCCTGCTTGGCGCCGCGAGCCCGCCGCCCTTGGCCTCGCTTCCCACGTTGCAGGTGACGCCCTACATGGGCACCTGGTACCAAGTGGCCTGGTTTCCCAACCGTTTCCAGAAGCAGTGCGTCAGCGACACCCGTGCCGCCTACCGCTTGCTGGACGACGGCCGCGTGGAGGTGCTCAACCGCTGCACCCTGGCCGACGGTCGCGGCGACGAGGCGCTGGGCATCGCCCGCCCGACCGGCCGGATCGAGGGCGATCTGCTGAAACCCGCCCAACTCGAGGTGAGCTTCCTCCCGGCCGCGCTGCGTTGGTTGCCCTTCGGCTGGGGACGCTACTGGGTGATCGATCTCGCGCCCGATGGTCGATACGCCTTGGTCAGCGAGCCCAGCCGCGAATACCTCTGGGTGCTCGCGCGCCAGCCCCGGCTTACACCCGAGGATCACGCCGCCATCCGCGCCACGCTCATACGCCTCGGTTTCGACCTGGGCCGGCTCGAGGCGCATCCGCACACCGGCCATTGAGGGGTTTTCACGCGCGAATGGTGGTCGGGGCCGCCGTATTCTGGCGGGTGGCGGGATTGCTCATGCAGAATCGGAAAGTCGCCGAAAGGAGTCAATCCGCGGTGCGAAACCGGAGGCGGACCGACCAGTCAGGGGAGGGCGCGACACGGCTTTTTGAGTCGCGGGTTGGCCCCGGTTCTGCGGGAGCGCTGCTTGAGGCGACGCCGGATCGGTTTCCCCGCCGGACTTTCCGGCGCCATGGCCAGCTCGCTCGTACCTGATTCAGCGTCCGTTCTCCCGCCTACCCCGCCCACCCCGCCGATCGGCTTCTCGCCCCTCCCACCCGCCCATGCCCCGCATCTTCTGCATCGCCAACCAGAAAGGCGGCGTCGGCAAGACGACGACGACCGTGAACCTTGCCGCTGGGCTGTCGCAAATCGGCCAGCGCGTCCTGATGGTCGACCTCGACCCCCAGGGCAATGCCACCATGGGTTCGGGAATCGACAAACGCACGCTCGCGCTCACCGTCTACGACGTGCTGCTCGAATCGGCCACCATCGCCGAGGCGCGCCGGCGCAGCGAGAAGGGCGGCTACGACCTGCTCGGTGCCAACCGCGAGCTGGCCGGCGCCGAGGTTGAGCTGGTGGAACTGGAGCGCCGCGAGCAGCGTCTGCGGGCGGCGCTGGCGGCCGTGGCCGATGACTACGATTTCGTGCTGATCGACTGCCCGCCCTCGCTGAGCATGCTCACGCTCAACGGCCTGTGCGCCGCCCACGGCGTGCTGGTGCCCATGCAGTGCGAGTACTTTGCGCTCGAGGGCTTGTCGGACTTGGTCAACACCATCAAGCAGGTGCATGCCAACCTCAACCGCGACCTGCAGATCATCGGCCTGTTGCGGGTGATGTTCGATCCGCGCATCACCCTGCAGCAGCAGGTCAGCGAACAGCTCAAGGCGCATTTCGGCGACAAGGTCTTCAACACGGTGATCCCCCGCAATGTGCGCCTCGCCGAAGCGCCGAGCTACGGCCTGCCTGGGGTGGTTTTCGACCCCCAGTCCAAGGGCGCGCAGGCCTTCGTACAGTTCGCGCACGAGATGGTCGCGCGCGTTGCCACGCTGCGCTGAGGCCGCGTGATCCCCGTTCGCGGCGTCGTGCCGGTGCCTGGATGAGCGGCCTGGGGCCACGGCCCCCTCAGCCGCCCGAGCCGTTGATGGGGCTGCTGCTGGATCCACCGTCGACCCCGGCCGCGGGTCTGTCACCCCAGTTCGATCCGACCTGGCTGGCCCGCATCGAGGAGGCCGGCCTCAACGCGGCCGCGCCACCCCAGCAGCGGGTGCTGGGCGGCTGGGTGCTGAGGCTGTCCCCCGGCAAGGCCAAGCGCGCCCGCTGCGTCAACGCCCTGGCTGTCGGCGAGCTGCCGCTGGACGATCTGCTGGCGCGGGCGGAGGCCGCCTTCGCCCAGGCTGGGCTGCCTTTCATTGTGCGGATCACGCCATTCACCCAACCCGCCACGCTCGACGCCACCCTGGCCGCGCGTGGCCTGCAGCGTTTTGACGATGCCCGCGTCATGGTGCGGCCTCGTCTCGATGGGCCCGTCCTGGTGGCGCAGCCGCTGCCGGACGGCGCGGTCTTCGAGGTGCCCGGGCATGAGGCCTTCGCCGAGGCGGTGGGTCGCTTGCGGGGTTTGCCGCCGGCGCAGCGCCAGGCCCATGCCGAGCGCCTGCAGGCCTCGACTGTGCCCTATACCGGCGTGCTGTTGCAGCGGGGCGGCGAGCTGCTCGCCTGCGGCCAGATGGCGATCGAGGCCGACCGGGTGGGGCTCTACGACATCTTCACCGCGCCCGGGCACCGTGGCCAGGGCCTGGCGGCCGCCCTCTGCACGCACCTGCTGGGCTTGGCCCGGACGCAGGGGGCGCGCTGCGCCTACCTGCAGGTGGAAGCGGACAATCGGGTCGCGCAGCGGCTCTATGCCCGCCTCGGTTTCGCCGATGCCTATGGCTACCACTATCGATGCGCGATGCCGACCCATATTTCATGAGTGTGCGTGTACTCACTTTGCCGGGTTGGCAGGGTTCTGGACCCGCCCACTGGCAGTCGCGCTGGGAGATCCTGCATGGTTTTCAGCGGGTGGAGCAGCACGACT
>CAISYQ010000049.1 GCA_903889735.1 uncultured Methylibium sp. | reverse complement strand
GCTCCCGGGTGAACGCCATCATCCCGCCGCTGGCGATCGACGGGCCCATCCTGTCGATCCGCCGCTTTGCGACCGTGCCGCTGCAGATGACCAACCTGCTCGACTACCGATCGCTGTCGGCCGAGATGGCGCAGTTCATCGGCGCCCTGGTGGCGGGTCGCGTCAACATCCTCATCTCGGGCGGCACCGGCTCGGGGAAGACCACGCTGCTGAACATCCTGAGCGCCCACATCCCGCATGACGAGCGCGTGGTGACGATCGAGGATGCGGCCGAGCTGCAGCTGCAGCAGCCGCATGTGGTTCGGCTGGAGACCCGGCCGCCCAACATCGAAGGCCGCGGCGAGGTGGCACAGCGCGCCCTCGTGCGCAATGCCCTGCGCATGCGCCCCGACCGGATCATCCTCGGCGAGACCCGCGGCGCCGAGGCCCTGGACATGCTGCAGGCCATGAACACCGGGCACGAGGGCTCGATGACCACGGTGCACGCCAACACGCCCCGCGACGCGCTGGCCCGGCTGGAAAGCATGATCGCCATGGCCGGCGTGGACCTGCCCGCCAAGGCCGCGCGGGCGCAGGTGGCCTCGGCCATCGGCGTGATCGTGCAGGCCAACCGCCTGTCGGACGGCACCCGCAAGCTCACCAGCATCCAGGAGATCACCGGCATGGAGGGCGAGACGGTCACGCTGCAGGAGATCTTCCTGTTCCATCAATCCGGTGTGGGCGACAAGGGCGAGGTGCAGGGCCACTTCACCGCCACCGGGATCCGCCCCCGTTTCGGCGACCGCCTGGTGAGCCGCGGCATCGCGCTGCCGTCCGCCCTGTTCGAGCCGCATCGCCTGGCTGTCTGACCGTCGGACTCTGGAGCCACCCATGGATCTCTCCTTCATCCTCTTTGCCGTGGTCGCCTTTCTGGCGGTGGTGCTGTCCCTGGAGGGGCTCTACAACCTCTGGGCCTCCCGCCGCAGCCCCGAGGCGCGCCGGATCGCGGCCCGGCTCGAGGCCCTGGCCGGCGATCCGGTGACCCGCGCTGGCATCGAGCGCGTGAAGCAGCCCCAGCGCCTGCCCTGGGCGAACGCGCTGATCGGCCGCGGGGCGCTGGGGCGGGCCCTGCAGCGCTGGGTCGCATCCTCGGCGCTGAAGGTCTCTGCGGCCGAGCTGCTGCTGATGTCCCTGGCGCTCGGGCTGTCGGGCCTGCTGCTGCCCGGCGCCTTTGGCAAGCCGGTGGTGATCGGCGCCGCACTCGGTCTGGCGTTGGCGGTGCTGCCCTGGTGGCGGGTGGCGCATTGCAGGCAGCGGCGCATTGAGCGCATCGAGCGCCAGTTTCCTCAGGCCCTGGACCTGATGAGCCGGGCGATGCGCGCCGGCCATGCCTTTGCCTCGGCCGTGCGCATGGTGGCGGAGGAATTGCCCGATCCGCTGGGCCAGGACTTCCGCATCCTCTTCGACGAGATGAACTACGGCGTGCCGGCCAACACCGCGCTGGCGCACCTGGCCGAGCGCGTGCCGCTGCCGGACGTGAGCTATTTCGTGGTGGCGGTGATGATCCAGCGCGAGTCCGGCGGCAACCTGGCGGAGCTGCTGGACAAGATCGCCGCCATCGTGCGGGAGCGGCTCAAGCTGCACGGCGAGATCCGCACCCTGTCGG
>CAISYQ010000048.1 GCA_903889735.1 uncultured Methylibium sp. | reverse complement strand
CTTGGTGAAGACCGAGCCCGAGGTGAGCTTGCACTCGGTGTAGAAGGTGTTGCTCACCGTGCCGCTGGTGGTGTATTGCCAGTTCAGCGCCGGCTGCTTGACGCCGCCATTGCCGTTGTAGCTGTAGTAATAGCGGGAAGACAGGTCGGTTTTGGCGCTGGAGGACAGGAAGCCGTCACTGGGGGCCGAGGTGAAGGTGATGTTGGGGTAGGACGTCCCGGTCGAGGTGACGGGCGGCAGGTAGGTGTTGGTCGGGTCGTAGGCCAGGCCGTTGCACTGCGGGGACCAGTAGCCGTACCAGGTGGTGAAGGGGCGATCGGTTCCGTCGTAGCTGGAGCCCAACTCGTCGGGCATGTAACTCCAGTTCATCGAGCCCGAGTCGTCCAGGATGAACATCACGTTCGGCTTGACGTTGGACGAGGACGACGCAAACAGCGGCGCGGTCGCGATGTCGGTGGTGGCGGCCGCGGCAACCGGGCCCAAGACCGCCAGCAGCGCGGCGGCCACCCACCGCAGGCCAGACCACCGGGCGGGGCAGGAGCTCATCAGGGTGTTCATGGTGGGGTGTCTCACGGGGAGGTGGTTGCGCCAGGGCATCGGGCGCGGGAACGCAGGGGCTGGGACAGCGGGGCCAGGACGCAGGATCTTGGGCTCAGGGTCTGGGAATCAGGTTTGAGAACCAGGTCTGTGAACCAGGTCTAGAAGTGCAGCATGACTTCGGTGAAGCTCACGGTGTTGCGCGCGCCCTCGGCGCGCACGACGATGCGGTAATAGGGGCTGGCGGTCGCGCCGCTGATGCGGCCGCCCATCGACAGCGCGCCGCGGTCCGAGGCGGTGGAGGTCGAGACGCTGGGCGGCTTGGCGCAGGGGTTGGTGGGCGACTGCACCGCAGCGTCCTTGCACAGGCGGGTGATGACCCAGCGGACCGTGCTCCCACGCACCGCCGTGCCGAGCTTGGCTTGGATGCAGCCATTGACGCTGGCGGCGGCGACATAGCTGCATTCGCCGTCGCCCAGCCAATCGACCACGGCCATGGGCTTGTCGGCGCTGGTGCTGCCGCCGGTGGGGTCGAGGTTCTCCAGGCTGCTGGCGTAATAGCCCTGGGCCGGGTCATCGACGTCGAGCAGCCCCGCCAGACGGCGCTGGTCAAGGGCAGCCACCGCCTCCGTGGTGACCAGGCTCGCGGCTGCCGTGGCGTCCTGCTTGAAGCTGATGTTGCCGACGATCAGCGTGCCGACGTCGACCGAGCGCACCAGCGCCACGGAGGCCAGCGACATGACCACCAGCGCCATGATGGCAAACAGCATGGAGGCGCCGCGCTGCGCTTTGCGCGGACCGGGGCGGGAGGAGGGGAGGGCCATGTTCAGCGGTCTCTCAGGAGGTCCACAGCAGGTTGCGGAGTGGGATGACCGTGTCGAACACCTTGTAGCGGTAGTGCTGCCAGTCGGATCCCACGGTCGCCTCCACATCCAGCGTGACGCATTTGCTGGTGCCGCAGTCGGCGGCGCCCGAGACCGTGGCCGATGCGCCCACGTCCCACTGCGGCTTGGCGGTGGTGACCAATTCCTTCTCGTATTGCGCGCTGCGTCCGACCACGGCCAGCCGGATAGCGCGCAGCTGCTGCCAGCCCGCCGAGGTGGTGGGGGTGGTGGTGTCGTACTGGTCCACGACGCCGTCGGCGTTGGTGTCCTTGCCGTAGAGAGCCCGCAGGACCACGATGTGGGGGTG
>CAISYQ010000047.1 GCA_903889735.1 uncultured Methylibium sp. | reverse complement strand
GGCTTCACCCTGATCGAGCTGCTGGTGGTGCTGGTGATCATCGGCGTGCTGGCGGCACTGATCGTGCCCAATGTGCTGAACCGGGCCGACGAGGCCCGCGTGACCGCCGCGCGCACCGACGTCAACAACCTGATGCAGGCCCTCAAGCTCTACCGGCTCGACAACCAGCGCTACCCAAGCGCCGCCCAGGGCCTGAAGGCGCTGGCCGCCAAGCCGACCGAGCCGCCGGTGCCGGCCAACTGGAAGCCCTATGTCGACAAGCTGCCCAACGACCCCTGGGGCCGGCCCTACCAGTATGTGAACCCGGGCGTGAAGGGCGAGGTCGATGTCTTCAGCTTCGGGGCCGATGGCCAAGCCGGCGGCGAGGGCAACGACGCGGACGTCGGTTCCTGGCAGTGAGGTCGCGGGGCGCCACGCCGCTGCCAGGCGCTCGGCGCCGCGGCGGCAGCGCGGGCTTCACGGTGATTGAATTATTGGTGGTGGTGGCGCTGATCGCGATCGCCGCCGCCGCCGTCACGCTGACCCTGCGCGATCCCTCGGAGACTCGGCTGGAGCGCGAAGGCGCGCGGCTGGCAGCACTCCTCGAGGCCGCCCGAGCCGAGGCGCGGGCCTCGGCCCTGCCGGCGCGCTGGCTGCCCACCCCACCCGGGGGCGGCTCCGAGGGGGGCGGTTTTCGCTTCGTCGGTCTGCCGCCGCGCCAGGCCCTGCCAGACCACTGGCTGGGCGAGGGCGTCAGCGCCGAGGTCCTGGCCGACGGCCGCTCGGCACCCGGCGCGGTGCTGGGACCAGAACCGGTGATCGGCGCCCAGCGCATCGTGCTGCGCCTGGAAGCCCAGCAGCTCACCCTGGCCACCGATGGGCTCGGGCCCTTCGCCGTGTGGCGTGACGAGGAGGGCCCCGCCGATGGTCCGCGCTGAACCTCGTGTTGAACTTCGCGCTGAAACTTGCGTTGAGCGCCGCGCCGAACCGCCCGGGACGGCCACCCGGGGGTTGACGCTGATCGAGGTGCTGGTTGCGCTGGCGGTGGTTGCGATCACGCTCGCCGCCGGCCTGAAGGCGGCCGGCGCGCTGAGCGCCAACGCGCAGCGCCTGGTCGACGTGAGTGCGGCCCAGTGGTGCGCCGACAACCAGCTCACCACGCTGAAGCTCACGCGCCAATACCCGGGAGTCGGCGACATCGATTTCGCCTGCGACCAGCTCGGCGCCAACTACCTCGGCAAGCTGGTGGTGCGGCCGACACCGAACCCGAGCTTTCGGCGCATCGATGCGGTGGTGGCCGACGCCGCTGGACAGCCGGTGCTGAGGATCTCGACCGTGCAGTCGCGCTACTGATGAGGCCGTCACCACGCCACCAGGGCACCGCCGGGTCGGCCGCCCGCCACCCCGGCGTCAGGACGCGCACCCTGGGAGGCCCGGCCCCAGCGAGCCCGTCACCGCCCCGGCGCCACATCGCGACCGGGGGACCGCGGGGCTTCACCCTGGTCGAGCTGCTGGTCGCCCTGCTGATCCTCGCCGTCGTGGCGACCATGGCCTGGCAGGGCGTGGACGCCATGCTGCGATCGCGCGACATCAGCACCGAGCGCCTGGACCGGCAACTGCGCCTGCAATCGACGATCGCGCAGTGGGAGACCGACCTCGAGGCGGTGCAGGACAGCGGCGTCGTGCCCGCCCTGCAGTTCGACGGCGCCAACCTGCGCCTCACCCGCCGCAGCGATGCTGGTCTGCAGGTGGTGGTCTGGTCACTGCGCGGGCCAACCTGGACCCGCTGGGCGGCCCCCGCTGCCACCCGCACGCTGGCGTTGCAGGAGGCCTGGATGCGGTCACAGCAGCTGCTCGGCAATGAGCCCGGGCAGTTGCGCGCGCTCACCGGCCTCGCAGGCTGGCAGGTCTACTTTTGGCGGGGCAATGCCTGGACCAACGCGCAGTCCACTGGCGACCTCGCACCTGGACTGGAGAACAGCGCCCCCCCCACGCCGGCCCCCGAGGCCGGTCCGGCGCGCCAGGCCCTGCCCGAGGGTGTGCGGCTGGTCCTGAGCTTTGCCGAGGGCGGCGGGCGGGCGGGCCAGCTCACGCGCGACCTGCTGCTGGCGCCGCCATCATCGCCATGACGGGCATGACGAAGCCGGTGATGAAACGCGCCGCCGTGCGTGCCGGGACGCAGCGCGGGGCTGCGTTCGGTCGGCAGCGGCTCGGGGCCGCGCTGGCTGGGACATTGGCTGAGAAGCAGCGCGGGGCCGCGCTGCTGACCGCCATGGTGATCGTCACGCTGGTCGCCACCCTCGCGGCGGCGATGGTGTGGCAGCAGTGGCGCGCAGTGCAGGTCGAGGCCGCCGACCGGGCGCGGTCCCAGGCCCATTGGATCCTGGGTGGCGCGGTCGACTGGGCGCGCCTGATCCTGCGCGAGGACGCCGTCACCGGCGGGGCCGACCACCTCGGCGAACCCTGGGCGGTGCCCCTGGCCGAGGCCAAGCTCTCGACCTTCCTGGCCGCCGACCGCGAGAACACCGACGACGCGCCCGAGGCCTTCCTGTCCGGGTCGATCACCGATGCGCAGTCGCGTTACAACCTGCGCAACCTGGCTGGATCGGGCCTGCCGGCCCAGGCCGAGGAGCGCGTCCTGCGGCGCCTGATGGAAATGGCCGGCGCGCCGGCCGCCCTGGCACCGGCGCTCGCGCAGGCCCTGCGGGAGGCCTCGCCACCGTCCGCGGCCGCACCCGGCGGCCCAGCAGCCAGCGGCCCAGCAGGCGGCAACCCCTCACCGGGC
>CAISYQ010000046.1 GCA_903889735.1 uncultured Methylibium sp. | reverse complement strand
GTCAAGGCGGTGAGCGCCGACCTCGATTTCAAGCGGCGCTGGCGCATCGGCACCGTGAATTCCATCAACTGGGCGCGGCTGCTGGCGCAGGTGGTGTACTACTTCGCGGGCTATTTCCAGGCGACCGGCAGCAACGCAGAGCGCGTGAGCTTCGCCGTGCCCTCGGGGAATTTTGGCAATGTCTGCGCCGGCCATGTGGCGCGGATGATGGGCCTGCCCATCGAGCAGTTGGTGGTGGCCACCAACGAGAACGACGTCCTTGACGAGTTTTTCCGCACTGGCCGCTACCGGGTGCGCGCCTCGGCCGAGACGCACGAGACCTCCAGCCCGTCAATGGATATCTCCAAGGCCAGCAATTTCGAGCGCTTTGTGTTCGACCTGCTCGGCCGCGATGCGGAGCTCACTCGCCAGCGCTTCGGGCAGGACATCACCGAGCGGGGTGGATTCACTCTCAGCGCCGAGGAATTTGCGCGGGTGCGCGGCTTCGGTTTCGTCTCCGGCAGCAGCAGCCACGCCAACCGCCTCGCGACCATCCGTGATACCCACCAGCGCCATGGCCTGACCATCGATCCCCACACCGCCGACGGGCTGAAGGTGGCTCG
This sequence comes from uncultured Methylibium sp., assembly GCA_903889735.1. Lineage (GTDB taxonomy): Bacteria > Pseudomonadota > Gammaproteobacteria > Burkholderiales > Burkholderiaceae_C > Methylibium. Next base: position 5,186 of record CAISYQ010000046.1, on the reverse strand, counting down.
AGAGCATCTCGTGGCCGGCACGACCATGCTGGTGCTCGAGACGGCGCTGCCGATCAAGTTCGCTGCCACGCTGCGCGAGGCGCTCGGCCGCGATCCTGAGTGCCCGCCGGCCTTCGCCGGTCTGGAGGCGCTGCCCCGGCGCTTCGAGGTCATGCCGGTGAGCGTGGAGGCGGTCAAGGCCTATGTGGCCGGGCATTGCGGCGAATGACGCTGCCAGAGGTCGGGACTGGGCAGCGGGGGAGGCGGCACCCGCTGCAGCGCTTGTCTCAGCGCCCGCCCGAACGCCACCGGTGGCTGACCGAGCTGCGGCCATGAGAGTGGTCGGCTTCTGCGGCTACTCGGGCTCGGGCAAGACCACGCTGGTGGAGCAGCTGGTGTCGCGCCTGCGGCTGGCGGGGGAGCGGGTGTCGGTGGTCAAGCACGCCCATCACGATTTCGACGTCGACCAGCCCGGCAAGGATTCCCACCGCCACCGCGAGGCAGGCGCCTTCGAGGTGGTGATCGCCTCGGACCGGCGGCTGGCCAAGATCCGCGAGTACGAGGTCCAGGCCGTGCCCACCCCGCACCAGCTGATCGCCGAGCTCTGCGACTGCGACTGGGTGCTGGTCGAAGGCTTCAAGCAGGCCGACCTGCTGAAGATCGAGGTCTGGCGCGGCTCGACCGGCCGGCCGGTGCAGTACCCCCACGATCCCATTATCGTCGCCGTGGCCACCGACAGTCCCTCGGCGCTGCCCCTGCCCACCGCGCTGCCGCTGCTCGACCTCAACGATGCCGACGCCATCGCTGCTTTTCTCATCGCCCAGGCTGTCCGCCACGAATACCATCCGCCCCATGACTTCGAACCCGAAGCCCCGCCCGCCGATGCTGAGCCTGCCCGACGCGATCGCGCGGCTGCTCGCGGCGACGCCGGCCCTGACTGAGACCGAGCAGGTCTCGACCTTCGATGCCCTTGGCCGTGTGCTGGCGGCCGATGTGGTCTCCGCGCTCGACGTCCCGCCCCAGGACAACACCTCGATGGACGGCTATGCGATGCGTGCGGCCGACATCGCACAACCCGGCACGGTACTGCCCGTCAGTCAGCGCATCGCCGCGGGCCAGACCGGTGGCGTGCTGGCGCCCGGCAGTGCGGCGCGCATCTTCACCGGGGCCCCGGTGCCGCAGGGTGCCGACGCGGTGGTGATGCAGGAGCAGTGCGAGGCGCTCGACCTGGGCGGACAGCCCGGCGTGCGCGTGCAGGTGTCACCGTCTGCCGGCCAGTGGATCCGCCGCCGCGGCGAGGATGTGCGGGCTGGCAGCGTGGTCCTGTCGCGCGGCAGCCGGCTCACACCGCAGGCACTGGGGCTGGCGGCCTCGGTGGGCGCGGCCCGGCTCTCGGTGGTGCGGCGCCCGCGGGTGGCGCTGTTCTCCACCGGCGATGAGCTGGTGATGCCGGGCGAGATTCCGCCCGAGTCCATGCCGCCCGGCGCCATCTACAACTCCAACCGCTACACGCTGCGCGCACTGCTGCAGGCGGCCGGCTGCGAGGTCAGCGACCTTGGCATCGTGCCCGACCGGCTGGACGCCACCCGCGCCGCCCTGCGGGGGGCGGCGGTCGGCCACGACCTCATCCTCACCTCCGGCGGCGTGTCAGTGGGTGAGGAAGACCACCTCAAGCCCGCGGCCGAGGCCGAGGGGCGGCTGGACCTCTGGCAGATCGCCATCAAGCCCGGCAAGCCGCTCGCCTTCGGCCAGATCCGCAAGGACGGCGAGCGCCCGGCGCTGCTGATCGGCCTGCCGGGCAACCCGGTGTCGAGCTTCGTGACCTTCCTGCTGGCGGTGCGGCCGGTGCTGATGGCACTGCAGGGCATGGCCTGGGCCGAGCCGCGTGGCCTGCTGCTGCGCGCCGATTTCGACTGGCCCCGGGCCGATGCCCGGCGCGAATTCCTGCGCGCCCGCCGCAACGCCGAGGGCGGGCTGGAAATCTTCCCGAACCAAAGCTCGGGCGTGCTCACCTCCGCGGTCTGGGCCGAGGGCCTGATCGACAACCCGCCGGGACAGACCATCGCCCGCGGCGACGCGGTACGCTTCGTGACCTTTTCCGAATGGCTGTCATGAAACTCCAGGTGCGCTACTTCGCCTCTCTCCGCGAGGCGCTCGGCCCGGTCGAGACCGTCGAGGCGGCGCCGGGCACCACGCTCGCCGCATTACGCGATGCGCTGATCGCCCGGGGCGGTGTCCATGCCGATGCGCTCGGCCGCGGCCGGGCCCTGCGGGCCGCGCTGAACCAGGTCATGGCCGAGGAATCGGCGGTGGTGGTCGAGGGCGCCGAGGTGGCCTTCTTCCCGCCAGTGACCGGCGGCTGAGCTGGCCGAGACGGTAAGAGCACCGACGAGGGCCACCCATGACCGCAGCCGCCAGCGTTTCCATCCAGACTATTGATTTCGACCTCTCGGCCGAGGTGGCGGCGCTGCGCGCGGGCGACGGCGGCGTGGGGGCGGTGGCCAGCTTCATCGGCACCGTGCGCGACCGCCATGGCGACACCGCCGACGTGGCCCGCATGGAACTCGAACATTACCCCGGCATGACCGAGCGCGCGATCGAGGCCATGATCGACCAGGCCCTCCAGCGTTTTGACATCCGCGCTGCCAGGGTGATCCACCGGGTGGGCCTGCTGGAGGTGGGCGACCAGATCGTGCTCGTGGCCGTGAGCTCGGCCCACCGAGGCCAGGCCTTCCAGGCCTGCGAATTCCTGATGGACTACCTCAAGACCCAGGCGCCGTTCTGGAAGAAGGAACACACCCCCGAAGGCGCCCGCTGGGTCGATGCCCGCGTGGCCGATGACCAGGCCCTGGCCCGCTGGGGTCTCCCGGCGGCCAACGCCTGAGCCGCGCTCCCGTGGCAACGCTCCCCCAGGCTCTCTGCGTGATGAGCGGCGCGGCCGTCGGTGCGCTGCTGCGCTGGGGCACCGGCCTGTGGCTCAACCCGCTTTGGGCCGGATTTCCGCTCGGCACCCTGGCCGTCAATGCCTTGGGCGGCCTCGCGATCGGTGCCGCCGCCGCCTGGTTCGCCCTCAGACCCGACCCGACGCTGCAGCTGCTGCTGGTGACCGGCCTGCTTGGGGGCTTCACCACCTTTTCGGCCTTCTCGGTTGAGTCGCTGATGCTGCTGCAGCGCGGCGCGTGGTGGGTGGCGGCGGGCCACACCCTGGTGCATGTGCTGGGCGCGCTCGCCTGCGCGGCCCTGGGCTGGGCCCTGGCGCGGGCGCTGATGGGGCCGGGCTGATCGGCCCAGTGGAGTCAGTGGACTGAACGGCCGCCCCGAGCAGCTTGGCCGAGACCGTCAGGCCAAGCCGTTGCCCAGGGCCCTGGGCGGCCCGCAGCCGCGCTCAATGGAATTGCGACGGGCTGGGTGTCGGCAGGCTCTTGGGCTCGCCGCCGCTCAGCGGCACTGACCATTCGGAGGCCGCCAGGGCTTTTTCGGTCAGGTGCACCCAGGCCTGCGCCATGTCCTCGGCCAGCTGCAACTGGAAAGACCGCCCATCAGCGGCCTTGAATCCCAGGTCCAGCCGCCTGCCGGCCAAGGGGGTGAGGGTGGCTTCGTGGATCAGCAGCGGCTCCTGGCCGATGGGGTAGGCAGCGGCCTGGGTCTCGAAGGGGGTGCGGAAATCGGCCTGCTGAACGGCTTCGGCGCACCGCATCTCGCTGAGCATGGCCTTGGCGTCGGGGTCGGCATGGGCCCCGGCTGGCAGGGCTGCCGCCGCCATGTCCGTGACGACGCCTTGCAGCACTGGCCACAGGCGTTGCATCAGGCGGCGCGTCAGCCAGGCGGCCAGCTGTTCGCCGCCCCGACCGCGCAGCTTGAGCAGCAGGCGGTCGGCAGAGGCTTCGTAGGTGATCGAAAGCTGGTGCAACTCCATGGGCGGATTCTAGGGAGGGGCCTGCGCACGCTTGAAAGCAGCGGGTCGGCCCCGATGTACGGTGGAGACGGAGGATCCCCCCATGCGAATCGACAAGCTCACCACCCGCTTCCAGGAAGCCCTGGCCGAGGCCCAGACCCTGGCGGTCGGCCGCGACAACCCCTACATCGAGCCCGCCCACCTGCTGCTGGCCATGCTGGGCCAGGCCGACGGGCCCAAGGCCTTGCTGGCGCGGGCCGGGGTCAATGTCAGCGCGCTGCAGACCGGGCTGGAGGCCGAACTGGGCAAGCTGCCCCAGGTCCAGGGCGGCGAGGCCGTGCAGGCCGGGCGCGAGACCGCGGCGCTGATCCAGGGTGCCGAGAAAGAGGCCCTGAAGCGCGGGGACCAGTTCATTGCAGGTGAATTGTTCCTGCTCGCCCTGGCCGATCACAACGGCAGCACGGCCAAGCTCGCGCGCAGCCACGGCCTCTCGCGCAAGTCGCTGGAGACGGCAGTGGAGGCGGTGCGCGGTGGCCAGAAGGTCGATTCGGCCGAGGCCGAAGGCCAGCGAGAGGCGCTGAAGAAATACACGCTCGACCTCACCGAGCGCGCCCGCGCCGGCAAGCTCGACCCGGTGATCGGCCGCGACGACGAGATCCGCCGCGCCATCCAGGTGCTGCAGCGCCGCACCAAGAACAACCCGGTGCTGATCGGCGAGCCGGGCGTGGGCAAGACCGCGATCGTCGAGGGACTGGCCCAGCGCATCGTCGCCGGCGAGGTGCCCGACACGCTCAAGAACAAGCGCGTGCTGGTGCTCGACATGGCCTTGCTGCTGGCCGGTGCCAAGTACCGCGGCGAGTTCGAGGAACGGCTGAAGTCGGTGCTCAAGGAGGTGGCGGCCGACGAGGGCCAGACCATCGTCTTCATCGACGAGATCCACACCATGGTCGGGGCCGGCAAGGCCGAGGGCGCCATCGACGCGGGCAACATGCTCAAGCCCGCGCTGGCGCGGGGCGAACTCCACTGCAGCGGCGCGACCACGCGCAACGAGTACCGCAAGGATGTCGAGAAGGACGCCGCGCTCGAGCGCCGCGTCCAGACGGTGCTGGTCGGCGAGCCGACAGTGGAGGCGACCATCGCCATCCTTCGTGGCCTGCAGGAGAAGTACGAGGTTCACCATGGCGTGGAGATCACCGACCCGGCCATCGTCGCCGCGGCCGAGCTCAGCCACCGCTACATCACCGACCGCTTCCTGCCCGACAAGGCCATCGACCTGATCGACGAGGCGGCGGCCAAGGTCAAGATCGAGATC
>CAISYQ010000045.1 GCA_903889735.1 uncultured Methylibium sp. | reverse complement strand
TTCGACCAGCTTCAGCAGTGCCTGCTGCACGCCTTCGCCCGACACATCGCGGGTGATGCTGGGGTTGTCGGCCTTGCGGCTGATCTTGTCGATCTCGTCGATGTAGACGATGCCGCGCTGGGCGCGCTCGACGTCGTAATTGCAGTTCTGCAGCAGCTTCTGGATGATGTTCTCGACATCCTCGCCCACGTAACCGGCTTCGGTCAGCGTGGTGGCGTCGGCGATCACGAAGGGCACGTTCAGCAGCTTGGCCAGCGTTTGCGCCAGCAGCGTCTTGCCCGAGCCGGTGGGGCCGATCAGAAGGATGTTGCTCTTGGTCAGCTCAACCTCTTCCTTCAGGTTGGCGCCGATGTGCTTGAGCCGCTTGTAGTGGTTGTACACCGCCACCGACAAGGTGCGCTTGGCTGACTCCTGGCCGATCACGTATTGATCGAGCGTGGTCTTGATCTCGATGGGCACCGGCAGGTCGGACTTCGGCGCCTTGGCACCCGCGCCATCGGCCGGCGCTTCGTCGCGGATGATGTCGTTGCACAGCTCAATGCATTCGTCGCAGATGAACACCGACGGACCGGCGATCAACTTTTTGACCTCATGCTGGCTCTTGCCGCAGAACGAGCAATACAGCACTTTTTCGCTGGAGGAGCCTTTTTTCTCGGGCATGGGGTCAGGCTGTCAGGAGGTTGGTTTCGATGATAAGTCAAACAAAACGGGAGTCTTCCCGTGAAGAAAGACCCCCTTTTGCCTGCGCTGTTGTCGACCGGACGCGCGATGGCACGCCCGGCGGGCGAGCCTCAGCTTCTCTTGGCGATCACCTGGTCGATCAGGCCGTAGACCCGCGCCTCCTCTGAGGACATGAAATAGTCGCGCTCGGAGTCGGCGGAGATCTTCTCCAGCGGCTGCCCGGTCCGCTCGGCCAGGATGCCGTTGAGGCTTTCACGCAGCTTCAGGATCTCGCGCGCCTGGATCTCGATGTCCGAAGCCTGGCCCTGGGCCCCCCCGGAGGGCTGGTGGATCATGATGCGCGAATTGGGCAGCGCGAAACGCTTGCCCTTGGCGCCTGCCGCCAGCAGGAAGGCGCCCATGCTGGCGGCCAGACCCATGCACAGCGTCGAGACGTCGGGCTTGATGAACTGCATGGTGTCGAAGATCGACAGACCCGCACTGACCGAGCCGCCCGGCGAATTGATGTAAAGCGAGATGTCTTTGTCCGGGTTCTCGCTCTCCAGGAACAAGAGCTGTGCAACGACCAGGTTGGCGGTCTGGTCGTTCACAGGGCCCACGAGAAAGATGACCCGCTCGCGCAGCAGACGCGAGTAGATGTCGTAGGCCCGCTCTCCACGGCCCGACTGCTCGATGACGATGGGCACCATGCCCAGGTTCTGTGTGTCCAGTGCGCTCATGTCACTCCAGGAAAATCGTGATTCCGACCGATGAACATCGGACGTGCCAGTTGATTATGTCGCCTCTGGCCGGGCCGGGCCCGGTACAAAAGCAAAGGCGCCGGCCCTTCGGCGCGGCGCCCCGGCTCGGCGTTGACCGCTCAGGCCATCAGCTCGTCGAAGGGAACCTGCTTGTCGGTTACCTTCACTTGCGAGAGCACGAATTCGGTCACGTTGTTCTCGACCACGACCGCCTCGACCTCGCCCATTCGCTGGTTGTCACCGAAGTACCAGCGCTTGACCTCCTCCGGCTTCTCGTAGCTCTGCGCCATCTCCTCGATGTGGGCGACGATCTGCTCGGGCTTGGCATGCAGCTGGTTCCTGCGCACCAGCTCGGCGGCGACCAGACCAAGGCGCACACGGCGACCCGCTTGCTCCTCGAAGAGCTCGGCCGGGATCGGCGCGTTGTCGGCGTCCTTGATCCCCCGCTGCTTGAGGTCGGCGCGCGCACTGGCGACCAGCCGCTCGACCTCGCTTTGAACCAACGCCCGCGGCAGATCGAGCTCGGAGGTCTTGACCAGCGCCTCCATCACCGCCGCCTTGTTGCGGGCGATCACGCGGAACTTGACCTCGCGCTCGAGGTTCTTGCGGATGTCGGCACGCAGCCCCTCGACACCGCCCTCGGCGATGCCGAGCGACTGGGCCAGCGCCTCGTTGACCTCGGGCAGGTTCTGGGCCTCGACCTTCTTGACCGTGACCAGGAAGTCGGCCTCCTTGCCCGCCACTTCCTTGCCCTGGTAGTCCTCGGGGAATTGCAGCGGGAAGGTCTTGGACTCCCCCCCCTTCATGCCGCGCACGGCCTTCTCGAAGGCCTCCAGCATGCGGCCTTCGCCCAGAATGAACTGGAAGCCCTCTGCGGCGCCGCCGTCGAAGGGCACGCCGTCAATCTTGCCTTCGAAGTCGATCGTCACCCGGTCGCCATCGGCCGCGGACTCGCTGGCCGCGCGCTGAGCGAAGCTGCGGCGCTGCTTGCGCAGGATCTCGAGCGTCTTGTCGATGGCGGCCTCGGTGACCTCGCTGGTCACCCGGTCGACCTCAGCGGCTGAGAGGTCACCGATCTGAACCTCCGGATAGACCTCGAAGGTGGCATTGAAGGCCAGCTCACCCTGGGGGGCGTCGCTCTTCTCGCTGATGCTGGGCATCCCGGCGACCCGCAGCTGTGCCTCGTTGGCTGCCTTGCTGAAGGCTTCGCCGACCTTGTCGTTCATGACCTCGTACTGAACTTGGTAGCCGTAGCGCTGGGCCACCACGCTCATCGGCACCTTGCCAGGGCGAAAGCCGTCGGCCTTGACCGTGCGGGCCAGGCGCTTGAGGCGGGTTTCGACCTCGTTCTTGATGGCATCGGCCGGCAGCGTGAAGGTGATGCGGCGCTCGAGCTTCTCGAGGGTTTCGACAGTGACGGCCATGATCGTTGCTCTCTGGAGGACTGATGAAAGATGCTTGTGGTGCGCGGGGCGGGACTCGAACCCGCACACCCTTGCGGGCGTCAGGACCTAAACCTGGTGCGTCTACCAATTTCGCCACCCGCGCGTGACCCGCTTGTGCCAAGGCGCCGCGGCCGGATAACCGGCACGCCCCCTGACCAACTCGGCATTTTAGCCGCGCCGGGCGGGCGCATCGGACCACCGGGCTGGGTGACTGCGATCAAGCGGGTGCCGCAGCCATCCGCCTCACCCGAAACCAGGCCGCCTACACCGCCGGCAAGGCCAGCAGGGTGAGCGCGGTTGTCACGATCAGGCCGCCCCTCTCTTGATCGCGATCGAGACCGCCCCCAGTGCCGCGCCCGGCTTGGCCAGCTCACAATCACCCAACCATGGGCGTCGATCACTACGAGAATTTTCCAGTCGCATCCCGGCTCTGCCCGCCGCGGCTGAGACCGGCCGTCATGGCCATCTACGGCTATGCACGCACCGCCGACGACATCGCCGACGAAGGCGACGCCACGGCCTCGCAGCGGCTGGCCGACCTCGCCGCCTATGGCGACGAGCTGCGCTCGGTGGCCGCCGGCGCGGCGCCCGCCGCACGCTGGCGTGCGGTGTTCCTGCCGCTGGCCCGGACGATCCAGACCCATGCCCTGCCCCTGGGCCTGCTCGAGGATCTGCTCAGTGCCTTTGCCCAGGATGTCGTGAAGACCCGCTACGCCGACCGCGACGAACTGCTCGATTACTGCCGGCGCTCGGCCCATCCGGTCGGCCGCCTGCTGCTGCACCTCTACGGTGTGGACGACGCGCGCTCGCTGGCCCGGTCTGACGCCATCTGCAGCGCGCTGCAACTGATCAATTTCTGGCAGGACCTGAGCATCGACCTGCCACGCGGCCGGCTGTACATCCCCCTGGATCAGTGCCGAGCGCAGGGCGTGGACGAGGCCGGGCTGTTCGGGCAGCAAGACAGCCCGGCCACCCGCGCACTGGTGCGCGCCCAATGTGACTGGGCGCGCGGGCTGATGCAGACGGGCGCGCCGCTGGTCCACCGGGTGCCTGGACGAGCTGGCTGGGAGCTGCGCGGCGTCGTGCAGGGGGGGCTGAACATCCTGGACAAGATCGAGCGCTGCGGTCACGCCACGCTGGCTTGGCGGCCTCGCCTGGGCAAGGCCGACATCCTGCCCATCGCATGGCGGGCGCTGCGGATGCGCCCCTGAACCGCCGAGCGCCTGATCGCCAGGGCACCCGGTCACTCGGCGCCCAATGGGAGAATCCTGCCCGACCATGACGCCCGAACAATATGTGCAGAAGAAAGCCGCCGG
>CAISYQ010000044.1 GCA_903889735.1 uncultured Methylibium sp. | reverse complement strand
GACGTGCTGGCCACCGTGATGCAGCTGGGCAAGAAGATCCGCAAGACCTGCGTGGTCTCGGGCGTGTGCGACGGCTTCATCGGCAACCGCATGGTCGAGCAGTACTCGCGCCAGGCCGGCTTCCTGCTGGAGGAGGGTTGCACGCCCCAGCAGGTGGACCGCGCCATCGAGAAGTTCGGCTTCGCGATGGGCCCCTTCCGCATGATCGACCTGGCCGGCAACGACATCGCCTGGGCGATTCGCAAGCGCCGCTACATTGAGAAGCCGCAGATGCGTTACAGCCAGACCGGCGACCTGCTCTGCGAGATGGGCCGCTTTGGCCAGAAAACCGGTGCCGGCTGGTACGACTACCAGGCGGGCAAGCGCGACGCGATCCCGAGCGACCGGGTGGACCAGATGATCGCGGACCACCGCCAGGCGCTCGGCGTCACGCCGCGCAAGATCTCCGACGAGGAGATCGTCCAGCGGCTGGTCTATTCGCTGGTCAACGAGGGCGCGCAGCTGCTGGAGGAGGGCATCGCCGCCAAGGCCAGCGACATCGACATGGTCTACCTCAGCGGCTACGGCTTCCCGCTGCACCGCGGCGGGCCGATGTGCTATGCCGACCGCCAGGGGCTCTTCAACGTCGTGCAGGCGATGAAGCGCTTCGCGGCCAATCCGCTGGACGATGCCGGTTTCTGGCAGCCGGCCCCGTTGCTGGCCCGGCTCGCTGCCGAGAGCAAGACTTTCTCTTGAGCTCTTCGTGAGCACCGCGTGAACATCTGACGGCCGGATTGCCTGATCTTCTGGCCTTCCGGTCTTCCGATCTCCCGGTTTCCCAATCTCCCGGTTCTTGATCGCTGCCCCCGTCGCCCCCAAGCCCCCTGCGCCGCGCCCAACCGCTGCCCCCGCCCCGCCGGGCCGCGCGCCGTTCCACCCGAGGAATCTCCCATGACCCAGGCCCTGATCGTCTCCACCGCTCGCACCCCGCTCGCCCGCAGCTGGAAGGGTGTCTTCAACATGACCCACGGCGCCACGCTGGGCGGTTTCGCCATCCGCGCGGCGGTGGAGCGCGCGGGCATCGACCCCGGCGCCATCGACGACGTGCTGATGGGCTGCGCCAACCCGGAGGGCGCCACCGGCTGGAACATCGCCCGCCAGGCCGCGTTGCGTGCCGGGCTGCCGGTGACGGTGGCCGGCGCCACGGTCAACCGCTTCTGCTCCAGCGGCCTGCAGACCATCGCGATGGCGGCGCAGCGCATCGTCTGCGGCGAGGGCGAGGTGCATGTCGCCGGCGGCGTGGAGAGCATCTCCTGCGTGCAGCAGGAGATGAACCAGCACCTGTTCAAGGACGCCTGGCTGCTCGAGCACAAGCCCGAGATCTACTGGCCCATGCTGCAGACCGCCGAGACGGTGGCACGGCGCTACCAGGTCGACAAGGAGCGCATGGACCAATATGGCGCGGCCAGCCAGCAGAAGGCCTGTGCCGCCCAGGAGCAGGGCTGGTTCAAGGACGAGATCGTCCCGGTCACCGTGACCGCGGGCGTGGCCGATGCGGTGCGCGGGATGCGCAGCAAGGAGGTGACGCTGTCCGTCGACGAGGGCCTGCGCGCCGGCACGACGATCGAGGCCGTCCGGTCCATCCGCACCGCGCTGCCCGGCGGCGTGGTCACCGCCGGCAATGCCAGCCAGTTCAGCGACGGGGCGGGGGCTTGCGTGGTCGTGGGTGAGCGCTACGCCGAGCAGAAGGGCCTCCAGCCCCTGGGCCGCTTCCTGGGTTTCGCGGTCGCGGGCTGCGAGCCCGACGAGATGGGCATCGGCCCGGTCTTCGCGGTGCCCAAGGT
>CAISYQ010000043.1 GCA_903889735.1 uncultured Methylibium sp. | reverse complement strand
GGCGCACCGGGCGCGCCCGGCGTGGGCAGCGGCCTGTCGGTGCTGGCCGAATCGCGCACCAACTCGCTGCTGCTGCGGGCTGCCAGCCCCTCGCGGCTGGCCCAGGCCCGCGCCCTGATCGACAAGCTCGACCGCCCCGGCTCGGGCGGGGCCGGCGGCAGCGGCATCTATGTGGTGTACCTGAAGAACGCCGACGCGACCCGCATGGCGCAGGTGCTGCGCGCCTCCTTCACCACCGACCCACGCGGCGCGGCGGGAGGCGGGGCCACCACGGCGGCCACCCCGCAGGCCCCAGGCGGCCTGGGCGCGGGTCAGGCCGCCGGCGGGACCTCGGCCCAGGCCACCGCCCCCATCACGGCCAGCGGCGCACCCTCCACCGGCGGCTTCATCCAGGCCGACCCGGCCACCAATTCCCTGATCATCACCGCCGCCGAGCCGCTCTACCGGCAGCTGCGCGCAGTGATCGCGCAGCTCGATGCGCGGCGCGCCCAGGTCTACATCGAGACCATGCTGGTCGAGGTCAATGCCACCAAGGCCGCCGATGCCGGTTTCCAGTGGCAGACGCTGATCGGCAAGGACGGCGACAAGTACGGCGTCATCGGCGGCACCAATTTCGGCACCGGTGGCAACAACCTCCTCAACCTCACCGCCGCCGCGGCCGGTGGCGGGGGATCGGGCAGCAGTTCCCTGCTCAGCAGCACGCTGCCCTCCTCGGGCCTGAACGTGGGCATCGTGCGTAAGTACGGCAGCGTCTACGGCCTGAGCGCGCTGGCGCGTTTCCTCGAGACGAATGCCGACGGCAATATCCTCTCCACGCCCAACCTGGTGACGCTGGACAACGAGGAGGCCAAGATCGTGGTGGGCCAGAACGTGCCCTTCGTGACCGGCTCCTTCACCAACACCGGCGCCGGCGGCGGCGGCGCCACCAACCCCTTCCAGACCATCGAGCGCAAGGATGTGGGCATCACGCTGCGCGTCAAGCCCCAGATCGGCGAGAACGGCACGGTGCGGCTGATGATCTACCAGGAGGCCTCGAGCGTGGTGAACCAGAACGTCTCTCAGGGCGTGGCCGACGCCACCGCGGGCCTGGTGACCAACAAGCGCTCGATCGAATCGAACGTGGTGGTCGATGACGGCGACATCCTGGTGCTGGGCGGCCTGATGCAGGACAACTTCCAGAACAACCAGGACAAGGTGCCCGGCCTGGGCAGCATCCCCGGCCTGGGCGCGCTGTTCCGCAACGAGAACCGCACCCGCACCAAGAGCAACCTGATGGTGTTCCTGCGGCCGGTGGTGATGCGCAGCGCCGAGCAAAGCAACACCCTGTCGATGGACCGCTACGACCAGATCCGGGGCCAGCAGCAGGAGGCTCAGCCGCCCTCGCGGCCGCTGCTGCCCGACATCGACGCGCCGGTGCTGCCGGCGCGGGGCGGCGGCGGCAGGTCACCGGCCGGGTCGGTACCGGTGCCCGCCCCCACCACCGACGCGGCCCCGGCCCGACCCTGAGGCTCGCGCGTCGCGCCCGTCCCTGCACCACGCCCACGACCACGCCCCTCGCGCCCATGGCCTCCCGCCACCCGCTCCCCTACGCCTTCGCCAAGGCCCACACGCTGCTGCTCGAGGACACCGGCAGCCAGCTGCTGCTGTGGGCCGGCGAGACCGCCTCGCCCGCGGCCCTGGGCGAGGTCCTGCGCCTGTACGCGGTCGATGCGCTCGAGCGCGAGGCGCCGGCCACGCTCGCCCAGCGCATCGCGCGGGTCTACGCGGGCGGTGAATCCAGCGCCGCGGCGGTGATCGGCGAGGTCGAGAGCGGCGTGGACCTGTCGCGGCTGATGCAGGACCTGCCGGCCGTCGAGGACCTGCTCGAGGCCGCCAACGACGCGCCCATCATCCGCATGCTCAACGCGCTGCTGACGCAGGCCGCCAAGGACGGCGCCTCCGACATCCACATCGAGCCCTACGAGCGCAGCAGCTCGGTGCGTTTCCGGGTCGACGGCACGCTGCGCGAGGTGGTGCAGCCCAACCGTGCCCTGCACGCGGCGCTGATCTCGCGCCTGAAGATCATGGCCGAGCTCGACATCGCCGAGAAGCGCCTGCCGCAGGACGGCCGGATCTCGCTGCGCATCGGCGGGCGGGCGATCGACGTGCGTGTCTCCACCCTGCCCAGCGCCCACGGCGAGCGCGCGGTGCTGCGCCTGCTGGACAAGGGCGAGGCCCGCTTCACGCTGGAATCGCTGGGCATGAGCGGCGAGACGCTGACGCGCTTCCAGCGGCTGGTGGCGCAGCCGCACGGCATCGTGCTGGTGACCGGCCCCACCGGCTCGGGCAAGACCACCACGCTCTACGCCGGCCTGGGCCAGGTGGACACCGCCACCACCAACGTGCTGACCGTCGAGGACCCGATCGAGTACGAGCTGCCCGGCATCGGCCAGACCCAGGTCAACCCGAAGATCGACCTCAGCTTCGCCAAGGCCCTGCGCGCCATCCTGCGCCAGGACCCGGACGTGATCATGATCGGCGAGATCCGCGACTACGAGACCGCGCAGATCGCGATCCAGGCCTCGCTGACCGGCCACCTCGTGCTGGCCACCCTGCACACCAACGACGCCCCCAGCGCCGTGACCCGCCTGACCGACATGGGCGTGGAGCCCTTCCTGCTGAGCAGTTCGCTGCTCGGCGTGCTGGCCCAGCGGCTGGTGCGCAAGCTCTGCCCCGACTGCAAGACGCAGGACGCCCAGGGCCTGTGGCGCCCGGTCGGCTGCCCGGCCTGCGGCATGACCGGCTACAAGGGCCGCACCGGCGTCTACGAGCTGATGGTGGCCGACGCCGGGGTCCAGGCGCTGATCCACGGCCGCGCCGCCGAGTCGGCCCTCACCGCTGCCGCGGTGGCCGGTGGCATGAAGACCATGCGCGAGGATGGCGAACGCCTGGTGGCCACGGGCATCACCTCGCTGGAAGAGCTGGTCCGCGTGACAAGGGACTAGTCCAAGGTGCCGGCCTACAAGTTCGAGGCGCTGGACGCCGAGGGCAAGTCCAAGACGGGTCTGCTCGAGGCCGACAACGCGCGTGCGGCGCGGGCGCAGTTGCGAGCCCAGCAGCTGGTGCCGCTGGAGGTGGTGGCGGTGACCTCCGAGGAGGCCCAGGATGCGGGCGGCCTGCGGCTGCGCGGGCGGGTCTTCAACGCCACGGCGCTGGCGATCTGGACGCGGCAGCTGTCGGGCCTGGTGGGCTCGGGCCTGCCGCTGGAGCGGGCGCTGACCGCGCTCACCGACGACGCCGACGATCCCCGCCAGCGCGAGCTGCTCGCCCACCTGCGCTCGGAGGTCAACGCAGGCTCGCCCTTTGCACGGGCCCTGTCCAGCGCGCCGCGCGAGTTCGACGAGGTCTACCGCGCGGTGGTCGGTGCGGGCGAGCAGAGCGGCCAGCTCGGCCCGGTCCTCGACAAGCTGGCCGACGACTTGGAGGAGCGCCAGGAGCTCAAGTCCAAGCTGATCGGCGCGGCGCTCTACCCGGCCATCGTCTCGCTGGTGGCGGTGGCGATCGTCGTCTTCCTCGTGACCTATGTGGTGCCGCAGGTGGCCAGCGTGTTCACCAGCAGCAAGCGCGCCCTGCCCTTCCTCACCACCGCCATGCTCGCCATCAGCGCCTTCCTGCGCAGCTGGGGCTGGCTGATCGCGCTGGGCGGCACTGCCGGCGTGCTGACCCTGCTGCAGATGCGCCGCAGCGAGGCCTTCCGGCTGCGCTTCGACGCCTTCTGGCTCACGCTGCCGCTGATCGGCCGCCTGGCGCGCGGCTACAACGCGGCGCGCTTCGCCGGCACGCTGGCGATGCTGGCAGGCGCCGGCGTGCCCATCCTCAAGTCCTTGCAGGCGGCCGCCGAGACGCTCTCCAACCGCGCCATGCGGGCCGATGCGATGTCGGCCCTGGCGCAGGTGCGCGAGGGCGCCCCGCTGGCGTCGGCGCTGGCCGGCAAGAAGCGCTTCCCCGGCCTGCTGGCGATGTTCGCCCGTCTGGGCGAGCAGACCGGCCAGCTCCCGGCCATGCTGGAGCGCGCCGCCAAGCAGCTCGGCGCCGAGGTCCAGCGCCGCGCCATGGCGCTGGCCACCATCCTGGAGCCCCTGCTGATCGTGGCCATGGGCGGCGTGGTGATGCTGATCGTGCTGGCGGTGCTGCTGCCGATCATCCAGCTCAACACCTGGGTGAAGTAAGCGGCGGGGGGTCGACGGCGGGGGTTGAGCGCCTCGGTCGCGTTGTGCGCGTCGCGGGGCTGAGGCCCCGCCCCCGGAAACACCCACCCGAAGGCCGCCGCAAGGGCTAGCATCCCCGCATGAGCGTCTCCCTTGCCGGCCGGCTGGTCGTGGCCATCTCCTCCCGGGCGCTGTTCGACTTCGAGGAGGAGAACCGCCTCTTCGAGTCCAGCGACGACCGCGCCTACATGCAGCTGCAGCTCGCGCGGCTGGACACCCCCGCCCAACCCGGCGTGGCCTTCTCGCTGGTGAAGAAGCTGCTGGCCTTCAACGACGCCGGGGCGCAGCGGGTCGAGGTGGTGATCCTGTCGCGCAACGACCCGGTCTCGGGCATGCGGGTGTTCCGCTCCGCGCAGCACTACGGTCTGCCGGTGGAGCGCGGCGTCTTCACCCGGGGCGCCGCCCCCTGGCGCTACCTCAAACCGCTGGCGGCCAACCTCTTCCTGAGCGCCAACGAGGCCGACGTGCGCGCCGCGCTCGAGGCCGGCGTGCCGGCCGCCCGGGTGGCCACGCATTCGGCGCGCGCCTCGGGCGCCCACCCGAACGAGGTGCGCATCGCCTTCGACGGCGACGCGGTGCTGTTCTCCGACGAGGCCGAGCAGGTGTTCCAGAGCGGTGGTCTGGACGCCTTCCAGGCCCATGAGCGCGAACGCGCCGAGAGCCCCCTGCCCGCCGGCCCCTTCAAACCGCTGCTGGAAGCGCTGCACCGGCTGCAGCGCGAAGGCACGGCCACGATGCGGCTGCGCACCGCCCTCGTCACCGCACGCAGCGCGCCGGCCCATGAGCGCGCGATCCGCACCCTGATGGGATGGCAGATCGATGTCGATGAGGCGATGTTCCTCGGCGGCCTGGCCAAGGGCGAGTTCCTGCGCGAGTTCGAGCCCGATTTCTTCTTCGACGACCAGACCCGGCATGTGGATGCCGCGGCACCGCATGTGCCGGCCGGGCATGTGGCCTCGGGGACGATGAACCGCTGAGGGGTTGGCGACCACCGCGGCCCCGCGGTTCCCGAGGGTAAATCCCGAGCGATCCGCGGGCACTTTCGCGACGCTGGCGGGCAGCCAGCGCCAGCGCTGCGCCTAGCATTCGCGACTTGACGAAAACGCAGCCGCCCGGGCCCCAGCCTGACCCCGCGCCAAGCCCACCCAGCCCGCCCACGCCCGACCCACGGAGACCCGGCTTGCCGCCCGCCACCTTCCCCCAGCTGATGCAAGCCCATGCGGCGCAGCGCCCCGCGGCACCCGCCCTGCGCGAGAAGCATCTGGGCATCTGGCAGACGCTGGACTGGCGCGCACTCGCCGAGCTGGTGGAGCAGCTCGCCGGCGGGCTGGCCGCGGCGGGCCTGCAGCGCGGGCAACACCTGGTCGTGATCGGCGAGAACCGGCCGCGCCTCTACGCCTGCATGCTGGCGGCGCAGTCGCTCGGGGCGGTCGCGGTGCCGCTGTACCAGGACGCGGCGGCGGCGGAGTTCGTCTTCCCGCTCCAGAACGCCGAGGTGGCGTTCGCCATCGCCGAGGACCAGGAGCAGGTCGACAAGCTGCTCGAGATCCGCCCGCAATGCCCCCTGCTCGCCCACATCTGGTACGACGACCCGCGCGGCCTGCGCAAGGTCGAGGCGCCGGGCCTGGCCCCGCTGGAGGCGCTGATCGACGCCGGCCGCGCCTTCAACGCCCGCCAACCGGGGTGGGTGCAGGGCGAGATCGAACGGACCGTTCCTGGGGACGTGGCGGCGATGTTCTTCACCTCGGGCACGACCGGCCAGCCCAAGGGCGTGGTCCACACCCATGCCTCGCTGATCGACCGTGCGCAGGCGGGCGCCCGTTTCGACCGCCTCACCGCGGCCGAGGAGGTGCTGGCCTACCTGCCGCCGGCCTGGATCGGCCAGAACATCTTCAGCTACGCGCAGTGGCTGGTGTGTGGCTACGTGGTCAACTGTCCCGAATCGGCCGCGACCGTGTCGATCGATCTCAAGGAGATCGGGCCGACCTACTACTTCGCGCCGCCGCGCGTCTTCGAGGGGCTGCTGACCAGCGTCACCATCCGCATGGAAGATGCCGGGCGCCTGCAGCGCGCGCTGTTCGACCACTTCATGGCGGTGGCGCGGCGGGTCGGGCCGGCGCGCATGGACGGCCGGCCGCCCAAGCTCATGGACCGCCTGGCCTGTGCCCTGGGCGACCTGCTGGTCTATGGGCCGCTGCGCAACGCGCTGGGTTTCAGCCGGGTGCGCGTGGCCTACACCGCGGGCGAGGCGATCGGGCCGGAGCTCTTCACCTTCTACCGCTCGATCGGCATCAACCTCAAGCAGCTCTACGGCTCCACCGAGACGGCGGTCTTCGTCTGCCTGCAGCCCGACCACGAGGTCCGGGCCGACACGGTGGGCGTGCCCATCGAGGGCGTGGAGATCCGCATGGAGCCCAGCGGCGAGATCCTGGTGCGCAGCCCGGGCCTGCTCCAGAGCTACTACAAGAACCCCGCCGCCACCGCCGAGGTGCTGACGCCAGACGGCTGGTACCGCACCGGGGACGCCGGTTTCCTGGAGGCGGGCGGTCAGCTGCGCATCATCGACCGCGCCAAGGACGTGGGCCGCCTGCGCGGCGGCGCCTTCGACGGCAGCCTGTTCGCGCCCAAGCATGTGGAGAACAAGCTGAAGTTCTTCCCCTTCGTGAAGGAGGCGGTGGCCTTCGGTGACGGGCGGGACCGGGTCTGCGCCTTCCTCAACATCGACATGGATGCGGTCGGGCACTGGGCCGAGAAACGCAACCTCGCCTACGCCGGCTACGCCGACCTGGCCGGTAAGCCCGAGGTGGGCGCGCTGATGCGCGACTGCGTGCAGCAGGTCAATGCCGACCTCGCTGCCGACGAGCGACTGGCCGGCAGCCAGGTCAGCCGCTTCCTGGTGCTGCACAAGGAGCTCGATGCCGACGACGGCGAGCTCACCCGCACCCGCAAGGTCAAGCGCGGCCACATCGCCGAGAAATACGCGCTGCTGATCGAGGCGCTCTACGCCGGGCGCAGCACCCAGCGCATCGAGTCCGCGGTGCGCTTCGAGGATGGGCGCAGCAGCAGCGTGGCGGCGGAGCTGCAGATCATCGACGCCGACACCTACCCGCCGGCCCGGAGGGCGGCATGAGCGCCGAGCGCACCGGCGAGGTGATCCTTGAGGTGAAGAACATCTCGCTGCGCTTTGGCGGCGTGCGGGCGCTGACCGACATCAGCTTCGATGTGCGCGAGCACGAGGTGCGCGCCATCATCGGGCCCAATGGCGCGGGCAAGAGCTCCATGCTCAACTGCATCAACGGCGTCTACCAGCCACAGGAGGGCTCGATCACGCTGCGCGGGCAGACCTTCCGCCACATGAACCCGCGCCAGGTCGCGGAGATGGGCATCGCCCGCACCTTCCAGAACCTGGCGCTCTTCAAGGGCATGAGCGTGCTTGACAACCTGATGACCGGCCGCAACCTGCGCATGAAGAGCGGTCTGCTGGCGCAGGCCTTCCGCTCGCCCTGGTGCAACCCGCTGGGCTGGGGCGGCGCCGAGCGCGAGGAGAGCGAGCACCGCGAGGTGGTGGAGCGGCTGATCGACTTCCTCGAGATCCAGGCCCACCGCAAGACGCCGGTCGGCAAGCTGCCCTATGGCCTGCAGAAGCGCGTGGACCTGGGCCGGGCGCTGGCGATGGAGCCGCAGGTGCTGCTGCTCGACGAGCCCATGGCCGGCATGAACGTCGAGGAGAAGCAGGACATGTGCCGCTTCATCCTCGACGTGAACGACGAGTTCGGCACCACCGTCGTGCTGATCGAGCACGACATGGGCGTGGTGATGGACATCTCGGACCGCGTGGTGGTGCTCGACTACGGCCGCAAGATCGGCGACGGCACGCCGCAAGAGGTGCGCGCCAACGAGGAGGTGATCCGCGCCTACCTCGGGGCGGACCACTGACCCTGGGAGCTGCGATGGGATTCTTCCTCGAGACCCTCTTCGGCGGCCTGATGGCCGGGGTGTTGTACTCGCTGGTCGCGCTGGGCTTCGTGCTCATCTACAAGGCCAGCGGCGTGTTCAATTTCGCGCAGGGCGCGATGGTGCTGTTCGCAGCACTCGCCATGGCACGCTTCGCGCAGTGGATCCCGCCGCTGCTGGGCACCGAGAGCAAGGTGCTGGCCAATGTTCTGGCCTTCCTCGGGGCCATGGCGGTGATGGTGGCGGTGGCCTGGCTGATCGAGCGGCTGTGCCTGTCCAGGCTCGTCAACCAGGAGGGCATCACCCTGCTGATGGCCACCCTGGGCATCGCCTACTTCCTGGAGGGCTTCGGCCAGACCCTGTTCGGCTCCGACATCTACAAGATCGACATCGGCATGCCCAAGGACCCGGTGTTCCTGTTCGAGTCCACCTTCGAGGGCGGCGTGCTGATCAGCCAGGAGGACCTGCTGGCCTCGCTGATCGCCGCGGGCCTGGTGGTCCTGCTGGCGCTGTTCTTCCAGAAGACCGCGACCGGCCGGGCGCTGCGCGCGGTGGCTGACGACCACCAGGCGGCTCAATCCATCGGCATCCCGCTGGGCCGCATCTGGGTGATCGTCTGGAGCGTGGCAGGATTCGCCGCGCTGGTGGCCGGCGTCATCTGGGGCAGCAAGCTCGGCGTGCAGTTCTCGCTCTCGCTGGTGGCGCTCAAGGCCCTGCCGGTGGTGATCCTCGGCGGGCTGACCTCGGTGCCCGGCGCCATCCTGGGCGGCCTGATCATCGGCGTGGGCGAGAAGCTCTCCGAGATCTACATCGGCCCCCTGCTCGGCGGCGGCATCGAGATCTGGTTCGCCTATGTGCTGGCGCTGGTCTTCCTGCTCGTGCGCCCCCAGGGCCTGTTCGGCGAAAAAATCATTGATCGCGTATGAACGCGGTCAATGATCTTCCAGTGCAGGCTGACGTGAACGAAGTGAACGTCAAGGGCCGCAGGCCCGGCCGGAACTAAAACATCACTCAACCTCAACATGATCTACCGCGAAAACGGCCAGTTCAAGACCAGCTACCGCGCTGACCAGCAGATCTTCCCGATCCTGCAGGACCGGATCGCGATCGGGCTGCTGCTGGCCATCGCCTTCGTGGTGGTGCCGCTGACCGCGCCCGAGTACCTGCTGCGCGCCGTGTTGCTGCCCTTCCTGATCCTGTCGCTGGCGGCGCTGGGCCTCAACATCCTGGTCGGCTACTGCGGCCAGATCTCGCTCGGCACGGGCGCCTTCATGGCCATCGGCGCCTACGCGGCCTACAACTTCCAGGCGCGGGTGCCGGACATGCCGCTGCTGGGCTCGCTGCTGCTGGGCGGCGCCTGCGCCACGGTGGTGGGCATGCTCTTCGGCATCCCCTCGCTGCGCATCAAGGGGCTCTACCTCGCGGTGGCCACCCTCGCCGCGCAGTTCTTCACCGACTGGGCCTTCCTGCGCATCCGCTGGTTCACCAAGGACTCGGCCTCGGGTTCGGTCTCGGTGTCCAACCTGCAGGCCTTCGGACTGCCCATCGAGACGCCGGCCCAGAAGTACCTGTTCTGCCTGGCCATCGTGACGGTCTTCGCGCTGCTGGCCAAGAACCTGGTGCGCAGCCACCTCGGCCGCGAGTGGATGGCCATCCGCGACATGGACGTGGCCGCGGCGGTGATCGGCATCCGGCCGGTCCACGCCAAGCTCTCGGCCTTCGCGGTGTCGAGCTTCATCGTCGGCGTGGCCGGCGCCCTGTGGGGCTTCGTGCACCTGGGCTCTTGGGAGCCCGCGGCCTTCAGCATCGACCGCAGCTTCCAGCTGCTCTTCATGGTCATCATCGGCGGCCTGGGCTCGATCATGGGCAGCTTCTTCGGCGCGGCCTTCATCGTGGTGCTGCCCCTCGTGATCACCCAGCTGCCGGCCTGGTTCGGCGTGCGGATCGACACGGCGCTCGCGGCCCACCTGGAGGCGATGATCTTCGGTGCGCTGATCGTGTTCTTCCTCATCGTCGAACCCCATGGCCTGGCGCGGCTGTGGTCCACCGTCAAGGAAAAGCTGCGGCTGTGGCCCTTCGCCCACTGAACGCAGCGCTTTGCCCGTCGACTGAAACCGAATCCCCACCCCCATCCCCCATCCCCTCACCCACGGAGACCGACATGACCCTGAAGTCCTACGCGCTCGCCGCCCTGACCCTGCTCGGCGCGGCGCTGGCCGCGCCGGCCGCGCTGGCCCAGGCCAAGGAGCAGTTCTTCCCGCTGCTCGTCTACCGCACCGGCCCCTACGCGCCCAACGGCACGCCCTGGGCCAATGGCAAGCAGGACTACATCAAGCTGATCAATGCCCGCGATGGCGGCATCAACGGCGTCAAGATCACCTTCGAGGAATGCGAGACCGGCTACGCCACCGACAAGGGCGTGGAATGCTACGAGCGGCTCAAGGGCAAGGGCGCCAGCCTCTTCGACCCGCAGGCCACCGGCATCACCTTCGCGCTGACCGAGAAGGCGCCCGGCGACAAGATCCCGTTGATCACCCTGGGCTACGGCCGCTCGGAGGCCGCCGACGGCCTGGCCTTCAAGTGGAATTTCCCGCTCATGGGCAGCTACTGGACGGCCTCGGACATCCTGATCCAACACCTCGCCAAGAAAGAGGGCGGCTTCGACAAGCTCAAGGGCAAGAAGATCGCCCTCGTCTACCACGACAGCCCCTTCGGCAAGGAGCCGATCCCGATGCTGACCGAGCGCAGCAAGATGCACGGCTTTGACCTCCAGATGATCCCCGTCACCGCGCCGGGCGTCGAGCAGAAGGCCGCCTGGCTGCAGGTGCGGCAAAGCCGGCCCGACTACGTGCTGCTGTGGGGCTGGGGCGTGATGAATTCCACCGCGCTGAGGGAGGCGCAGGCCACCGGCTACCCGCGCGAGAAGATGTACGGCGTCTGGTGGGCCGGCGCCGAACCCGACGTCAAGGACGTTGGCGAGGGCGCCAAGGGCTACAACGCACTGGCGCTCAACACCTCGGGCCAGACGCCCAAGGTGATCCAGGACATCCTCAAGCAGGTGCACGACAAGGGCCAGGGCACCGGCCCCAAGGACGAAGTGGGCTCGGTGCTCTACACCCGCGGCCTCATCATCCAGATGTTCAGCGTCGAGGCCGTGCGCCGCGCCCAGGAGCGCTTCGGCAAGGGCAAGGTCATGACCGGCGAGCAGGTCCGCTGGGGCCTGGAGAACCTCGCCCTGGACCAGAAGAAGCTCGACGCCCTGGGCTTCGCCGACGTGCTGCGGCCGCTGTCCACCTCCTGCGCTGACCACCAGGGCTCGACCTGGGCGCGCGTCCACACCTGGGACGGCGCCAAGTGGAACTTCAGCTCCGACTGGTACCAGGCCGACGAGCAGATCCTCAAGCCCCTGGTCAAGTCCGCGGCCGACAAGTACATCACCGACAAGAAGATCCCGCGCCGCACGCCGCAGGATTGCCAGTCCTGAGCTTCGAACCCGCCCGTCCCCCATCCCCAGCCCCTGCGGGCCTGGGGCGTCACGCCCAACCGCCATGTCCAACATCCTGCTCGACGTCAACGGCATCGAGGTCATCTACAACCATGTGATCCTGGTGCTGCGGGGCGTGTCGCTGCAGGTGCCCGAAGGCGGCATCGTCGCGCTCCTGGGGGGCAATGGCGCGGGCAAGACCACCACGCTGCGGGCGGTGAGCAACCTGCTGGCGGCGGAGCGCGGGCAGGTCACCAAGGGCAGCATCACGCTGCGCGGCGAGCGCATCGAGGCGCTGTCCACCGCGGCCATGGTGGGCCGTGGCGTGATCCAGGTGATGGAGGGCCGCCACTGCTTCGGTCACCTCACCATCGAGGAGAACCTGATGACCGGCGCCTACACCCGCCGTGACGGCCGGGCCGCGGTGGCCGAGACGCTGGAGAAGGTCTACGGCTACTTCCCACGCCTGAAGACGCGGCGGGGTTCGCAGGCCGCCTACACCTCGGGTGGCGAGCAGCAGATGTGCGCGATCGGCCGCGCCCTGATGGCCAACCCGCGGATGGTGCTGCTCGACGAGCCCTCGATGGGCCTGGCGCCGCAGATCGTGGAGGAGGTCTTCGAGATCGTGAAGGACCTCAACACCCGCGAGGGCGTGACCTTCCTGCTGGCCGAACAGAACACCGCCATGGCCTTGCGCTACGCCGGCTACGGCTACATCCTGGAGAGCGGCCGCGTGGTGATGGACGGCCGCGCCACTGATCTGGCCGGCAACGAGGACGTGAAGGAGTTCTACCTCGGCACCGGCGGCAGCCAGGACGGCGCGCCGCGGCGCAGCTTTCGCGACGCCAAGAGCTACAAGCGCCGCAAGCGCTGGCTGGCCTGAGCCTCTGCTGACTTCGAGAGAACGCCCCATGTCCGACCGCCTGCCCGACGATTTCCTGGCGCCCCCGGCCTTCAAGGCCGCGGAGGCCCTCGCCACCCTCAAGCGGCACCTGCGCGAACTGCGGCTGATCGAGCGCGCCGGCCGCTTCGAGTGGAACGGCGCGCCGCTGCTTGAGCTCACCCTCGAGGGCGACACGCTGCGGGCCCGGAGCGTCAAGAAGCCGGCGCGCTCGCCCGAGTGGACGGTCCGCACGCTCCAGAGCAGCGCCGAGGTGCGCGCCTTCACCGACCACCTCAAGCGGCAGCTGGCCCTATGGAAGGAAGGCGATGAGTGAGTTCATGGATGCCCTGGAGACGCGCTCCGCCGCCGAGCGCGAAGCCGCCCTGATGGCCGCCCTGCCGGCGCAGCTGGCCCATGCGCAGGCCGCGACCCCGGCCTTCGCCGAGATCCTGCGCGGCGTGGACCCGCGGGCCGTGACGAGCCGCGCTGCGCTGGCCGCCCTGCCGGTCACCCGCAAGCACGAGCTGCTGGCGCGCCAGCAGGCCGGGCGGGCGGCAGACGGCCCCGGGCGAGACCCCTTTGGCGGCTTCTCCGCCGTGGGTTGGCGCGGGCTGCTGAGGGGCACGGGCGCACGCCGCGTCTTCCAGTCGCCAGGGGCGATCTACGAACCCGAAGGCGGCGGCGCGGACGCCTGGCGCATCGCCCGCGCGCTGCACGCCGCCGGGCTGCGGGCCGGCGACCTGGTGCACAACAGCTTCAGCTACCACCTCACGCCCGCAGGGGCCATGATGGAGAGCGGGGCGCTGGCCCTGGGTTGCACCGTCTTCCCTGGTGGCGTGGGCCACACCGAGCTGCAGTTACAGGCCATCGCCGACCTGCGGCCCCAGGCCTACTGCGGCACGCCCAGCTTCCTGAAGATCCTCCTCGAGAAGGCCGCCGAGACGGGCCAGGCGCTGTCCTTCACCCGCGCCCTGGTCTCGGGCGAGGCCTGCCCGCCCTCGCTGCGCGCCGCCTTCCTGGCCCAGGGCGTGGCGGCGATGCAGTGCTACGCCACCGCCGACCTTGGGCTGATCGCCTACGAGACCGCGGCCCACGAAGGCTTGGTGCTGGACGAGGGGGTGATCGTCGAGATCGTGCGCCCAGGCACCGGGGAACCCGTGCCCGAACCCGGCCCGGGCCAGACGCCGGAGGTCGGCGAGGTGGTGGTGACGGTGCTGAATCCGGCCTACCCGCTGATCCGCTTCGGCACCGGCGACCTCAGCGCCCTGCTGCCCGGCCCCTGCCCGACCGGGCGCACGGCGCCCCGCATCCGCGGCTGGCTGGGCCGCGCCGACCAGACCACCAAGGTGCGCGGCATGTTCGTGCACCCGGCCCAGGTGGCCGAGGTGCTCCGCCGCCACCCGGCCGTGGCGCGGGCCCGGCTGGTGGTGGCGGGCGAGCCGGGCGCCGACACCCTGACCCTGCACGCCGAGGTCGAAGGCCGGCCCGAGGGATTGGCCGCCCTGCTCGCCGAGGCCCTCCGCGACGTGACCCGGCTGCGCGGCGAGATCGAGCTGCAGGCTCTCGGCAGCCTGCCCCGAGACGGCAAGGTGATCGAGGACCTGAGACGCCATGAGTGAGCGGCGCCGGGGCACGCCGCTTGAGATCGGGACCATCCCGAGGGCCATCCCTGCGACCGTCCCGGTGGCCATCCCGTCGACCGTCTCGATTACGTAGTTCCCGTCATGGCCGCCGGGCGGCGACTCCCTAGGATCAATCCCTTCATACTGACCACCGCCTCAGGAGCCTCTCGATGAACCGTACGCTGCCCGCACTCACCACCGCCCTGGCCTGCGCCCTGGCCGCCCCTGGCGCCTGGGCCGATGCCTATCCGGAAAAGACCGTGACCATCGTCGTGCCCTTCGCGGCCGGCGGCCCGACCGACAAGGTGGCGCGCGACTTCGCCGAGGCGCTGCGCAAGCCCCTGGGCGGCGCCACGATCGTGATCGAGAACGTCGGTGGCGCGGGTGGCACGCTCGGCCACACGAAGGTGGCCAAGGCGTCGCCGGATGGCTACACGATCCTGCTGGCCCACATCGCCATGGCCACCGCCCCCGCGCTGTACCGCAACCTGCAGTACAAAACCGAGGAATTCGAGTATCTGGGCATGATCAACGAAGTGCCGATGACGGTGATCGCCCGCCCGACGCTGCCGCCCAACAACTACGCGGAACTGGTCAAGTGGCTGGAGGCCAACAAGGGCAAGATCAACCTGGCCAACGCCGGCCTGGGCGCCGCCTCCCACCTCTGCGGCCTGCTGTTCCAGAGCACGCTCAAGATCGACATGACCACCGTCCCCTACAAGGGCACCGGGCCGGCCATGACCGACCTGATCGGCGGGCAGGTCGACCTGATGTGCGACCAGACCACCAACACCAGCGCGCAGATCGAGGGCGGCAAGGTCAAGGCCTATGCCGTGACCACGCCCAAGCGCCTCACCACGCCCACGCTCGCCAAGCTGCCCACGCTCGAGGAGTCGGGCATGAAAGGCTTCAACGTCAGCATCTGGCACGGCCTCTACGCACCCAAGGGCACGCCCAAGCCCGCGCTCGACAAGCTCAACGCGGCGCTGAAGCTGGCGCTGGTGGATCCGGAGTTCGTCAAGCGCCAGGAGGCGCTGGGTGCCGTCGTCGTCACCGATGCCCGCACGGGCCCGGTCGAGCACAAGAAGTGGGTGGCCGCCGAGATCGACAAGTGGGGCCCGGTGATCAAGGCCGCCGGCCAATACGCCGACTGACCACTGACCGACCGCCAACTGACCGCTGGCTCGAAGCCAGCAGGTCATGGCGCCGGCGCCCACCGTCAGGCCGCGCCCCGGCCCATTCGCCCGCTCAGCTCAGGCTGATCCGGGCGAATTTTCGTTTGCCGACCTGCACCACATAGGTGCCGGCGGGCAATTTCAGCGCCTTGTCGCTGACCACACTGCCATCCACGCGGACCCCGGCGCCGTCGATCAGGCGCCCCGCCTCGCTGGTGGAGGGCGCGAGCCCGGCGGATTTCAACAGGGCGGCGATGCCCATCGGGGCGCCCGCCAAGCTCAGTTCGGGAATCTCGTCAGGCACCCCACCGCGGGCGCGGTTCTGGAAATCCTGGAGCGCCGTCTCGGCCGCGGCCGGGCTGTGGAAGCGCGCCGTGATCTCCTGGGCCAGCATCACCTTGGCCTCCTTCGGATTGCGGCCGGCGCCCACCTCGGCCTTGAGTGCCGCAATCTCGGCCTCCGAGCGGAAGCTCAGCAGGGTGAAATAGGTCCACATCAGGTCGTCGCTGATCGAGAGCAGCTTGGCGAACATCTCGTTGGCCGGCTCGGTGATACCGACGTAGTTGTTCTTGCTCTTGGACATCTTGTCGAGTCCGTAGAGCCCGAGCAGCAGCGGCATGGTGAGCACACACTGCGGTTCCTGCCCATATTCCTGCTGCAGCTGCCGACCCACCAGCAGATTGAATTTCTGATCGGTGCCGCCGAGCTCGAGGTCGCTCTTGAGCGCCACGGAGTCGTAACCCTGCATCAGCGGGTAGAGGAACTCGTGCACCGAGATCGGCACGCCCGCCTTGTAGCGCTTGGTGAAGTCGTCGCGCTCGAGCATGCGGGCGACCGTGTAACGCGACGCCAGCTGGATCATGCCGCGGGCACCCAGCGGGTCGCACCACTCGGAGTTGTAGCGGACCTCGGTGCGGTCCGGGTCCAGGATGAGACTGGCCTGGCGGTAGTAGGTCTGGGCGTTGACGGCGATCTGCTCCTTCGTCAACGGCGGCCGGGTGCTGTTGCGCCCGGAGGGATCGCCGATCATGGAGGTGAAATCGCCAATCAGGAAGATCACTTGGTGACCGAGATCCTGGAGCTGGCGCAGCTTGTTCAGCACCACCGTGTGGCCGAGGTGGATGTCGGGCGCGGTGGGGTCCAAACCGAGCTTGATGCGCAGTGGCACGCCCGTTGCCTGCGACCGGACCAGCTTGCTCAGCCATTCCTGCCGCGGAAACAGCTCCTCACAGCCGCGCAGGCTGACCGCCAGGGCGGCTTGGACGGCGTCATCGACCGGATGGTCGGCGGTCACCTGCGGGCCGGATTCCGGGGAAGATGCCGCGCTCAAAGCGGGAGGGATTTCAGCGAATGGGCTCATGAACCGTATCTGGGGTTTCCACAGTGGTCGGGGGAGTTGCCGTCTATAGAATCGGCTTCCTTGCGTCGGCTCAAGATTCTAGGGGACACCCCCTAGATCTCCAGAAGACCCGACCAACAGTGGCCTGCCCTGTTCCGCCTTGATCGATGGTTCCCACGCAACGCCCCTTGCCGCCCCGACAGCCCCTGGATTTCCCGCCCTTGAACTCCGTCCTTGCCGCCCAGCGCCTCATCGAGCGCACCGACCAGCTGCTGCGTCGCCACCCCCGGCGGCTGACGGCAGCCGTCATGGTGATGTTGATGGGCTCGGCTGTGACGGCCTTCGGCGTGGCCCCGCGGGCGCCTGATGCGGCCGACCTGCCCCGTCGCGTGATCACGGAGAGCGTGATGCCGGAAGGCATGGACTCCCAGTTGGACGCGCTGCAGACGCATGCGCTGGACCTCTACCGCAGCGAGCTCACGCGCAGCGGCGACACCGCCGACACACTGCTGCGGCGCCTCGGTGTCGATGACCCGCAGGCCGCCACCTTCCTCCGCACGGACCCCGTTGGGCGCCGCCTGCTGGACGGTCGCGCCGGGAAGATGGTGCGCGTGCAGACCACGCAGGGCCGGCTGGCGTCGCTGGTGGCTCGTTCACCGGCTGCAGCGTCCGATCAGCTCGACAGCCACTTCACCCGCCTCACCGTCCTTCGCGTGGGTCAGCAGCTGAGCGCCCGTACCGAGCAGGCCCCCCTGGCCGCGGAGGTCCGGCTGGGGTCGGGCACGGTGCAGACCTCGCTGTTCGCCGCCGCCGACGACTCGCGTCTGCCCGATGCCGTGACCACCCAGCTGGCGGAGCTGTTCGGGACCGACATCGACTTCCGCCGCGACCTCAAGCGCGGCGACACCTTCACCGTCCTCTACGAAGCCCTCACCGCTGATGGCGAGCCGGTGCTTTGGCAGCAGGCAAGTGGGCACCTGTTGGCCGCTCAGTTCATCAACAACGGCAAGACCCACGACGCCGTGTGGTTCGAGGACACCGCCTCGGCCGGCCGCCCCCGTGGGGCCTACTTCAGCCTCGACGGCCGGAGCAAGAACCGCATGTTCCTGGCCTCGCCAATGGCCTTCTCGCGCGTGACCTCGGGCTTCGCCATGCGCATGCACCCCATCCTGGGCAAACGAATCGCCCACCTCGGCATCGACTACGGCGCGCCAGCCGGCACCCCAGTGCGGGCTGTCGGCGAAGGCAGCGTGGCGTTCGCCGGCTGGCAGAGTGGCTATGGCAACCTCGTGATCCTGCGCCACGGCGGCGAGCGCGAGACCCGCTACGCCCACCTGAGCCGGCTGAACGTGAAACAAGGCCAGCGCGTCGAGCAGGGGCAGACGATCGGCGCGGTCGGCTCGACGGGCTGGGCCACCGGGCCGCATTTGCATTTCGAGTTCCTGTCGCGCGGCCAGCAGGTCGATCCGGTGCGGATTGCCCGCGAATCCCAGCCCATGACGATCTCGGCCGCCGCGCGCCAGCGCTTCACCGAAACCGCCAGCGCGGCGCGCATCCAGCTGGCCACCACCCCATCGCGGGGCCGCGTCGGCTTCGAGTGAACCCGCCCGCCCCAAGGCGACCAGCCCGTTTCGGCGGGCTTTTTC
Source organism: uncultured Methylibium sp. (assembly GCA_903889735.1). GTDB lineage: Bacteria > Pseudomonadota > Gammaproteobacteria > Burkholderiales > Burkholderiaceae_C > Methylibium. The sequence continues at coordinate 1,245 of CAISYQ010000043.1, read as the reverse complement.
ACGCCGGCTCTGCGCCGAGAATGGGCCCATGACGACCGAATCCGCCACTGAATCTGCCGCAAGAGCCGCCGCAGAACCCGCCACGAGCGAATGCTTCATCGGCCTGATGTCGGGAACCTCGCTCGACGGCATCGACGGTGTGATCGCGTCCTTTGACCGCGGTGTGCGGGTGGCCGCTCATGTCCACCATCCCTTCGACGAGGCCCTCCGGGCCGAGCTGCTGGCGCTCAACGCCGCCGGCGAGAACGAGCTCCACCGCGCCGCCTTGGCTGCCAATGCGCTGGCACGGGCCTGCGCCAAGGTGGTAGCCGCCTTGCGCGAGCGGGCACCAGATTGTCCGATCCGCGCCGTGGGCGCCCACGGCCAGACGGTACGTCACCGCCCAGGCCAGTTCGACGGCACCGGCTACACGCTGCAGCTCAACGCACCCGCCCTGCTGGCCGAACTGACCGGTCTGGCCGTGGTGGCCGATTTCCGCAGCCGCGACCTCGCCGCGGGCGGGCAGGCCGCACCGCTGGTTCCGGTCTTTCACCGGGCCTGCTTCGGCCGGCCCGGCGAGAACCGGGCCGTGGTCAACATCGGCGGCATCTCCAACCTCAGCCTGCTGGCGGCCGATGGCCGCGTGACCGGTTTCGACTGCGGTCCTGGCAATGCGCTGATGGACGGTTGGGTCCAGCAGCACCTGGGCGCAGCCTTCGATGAGGCCGGGCACTGGGCCGCCAAGGGGAGCGTGATCCCCGGCCTGCTGGTCCAGGCGCTGGACGAGCCCTATTTCGCGCTGAAGCCGCCGAAGAGCACTGGCCGAGACGATTTCCACGCCGCCTGGCTGCAGCGCCTGCTCCTGGATCAGCCTGGCGCCGACCCGCGCGATGTCCAGGCCACGCTCTGCGAACTGAGCGCCCAGGCCATCGCCCGTGATCTGCGGCGCCACCTGCCCGATGCCGCCTCGCTGTGGGTGTGTGGCGGCGGTGCGCTGAACCGGGAGCTGATGCGGCGGCTCTCGCGGGCGCTGCCGGGTCTCGAGGTCGAATCCACCGAGAAGGCCGGCCTCCCACCCCTGCAGGTGGAGGCAACCGCCTTCGCCTGGCTTGCCCGTGCGCACCTGAAGGGTGAGCCGGGCAACCTGCCCAGCGTCACCGGCGCCGAAGGCTTGCGGGTGCTGGGTGCCCTCTACCCGCCTTGACCCGGCCCAGGGCGAGGGCAATGCGCAGCAAAAAGCCGCCCGGAGGCGGCTTTTCGTTGGTG
>CAISYQ010000042.1 GCA_903889735.1 uncultured Methylibium sp. | reverse complement strand
CTGAGGCCGCCGGCCCGATGCAGACGGCCTCGTCGGCCAGCCTCACGTACTTGGCGTCACGGTCGGCCTCGGAGTAGACGATGACGGCGCGCACGCCCATCTCGCGGCAGGCGCGCTGGATGCGCAGGGCGATCTCGCCCCGGTTGGCGATCAGGATTTTCTTGAACATCGAGTGCTTTCGTGGACCGTCACTCGATGATGAAGAGCGGCTGCCCGTACTCGACGGCCTGGCCGTTCTCGCAGAAGATGCGTGTGACCTTGCCGGACTTGTCGGCCTCGATCTCGTTCATGATCTTCATCGCCTCGATGATGCAGATCGGCTCACCGTCCTTGATCTCGCTGCCCACCTCGACCATCGGCTTGCCGCCCGGGCTGGCCGAGCGGTAGAAAGTGCCGACCATCGGCGACTTGACGGTGTGGCCGGCAGGTGCCACGGGCTCGGCGGGGGCGGCCGGCGGTGCAGCCACCGCCAGCGGGGCCGCCACCGCCGCGGCGGGCGCCATGGCCGGCGCGGCCACTGGCATCAGGACTGCAGGCGCGCCCTTGACGATGCGCACCTTGCCCTCGGCCTCGGTGATCTCAAGCTCGGAGACGTTGGACTCCGAGACCAGGTCGATCAGCGTCTTCAGTTTGCGAAGGTCCATGGTGTGCTTGTCTCCTGACGGGTTCTTTGTCGATGGTCTTGGGCGGGGCTGGCGGCCGGCCCGCGGCTCAGAGGCGGTGAAGGTTCCCGGTGCTTCCGGGCGTTTGGGGTGGCCTCAACGGCTCAGACGCCGGATGACGCCAGCTGCTCCAGGGCGAAGGCAACCGCCGCCCGGTAGCCGGCGGGGCCGAGGCCGGCGATGACGCCCTGCGCGAGGTCCGAGAAATACGAGTGGTGGCGAAAGGCCTCGCGGCGGTGCACGTTGGAGAGGTGCACCTCGACGAAGGGCAGGGCCACGGCGGCCAGGGCGTCGCGCAAGGCCACGCTGGTGTGGGTGAGGCCACCGGGGTTGATGACGATGAACCCGGTGCCATCGGCCCGCGCCGCCTGGACGCGGTCGATCAGCGCACCCTCGTGGTTGCTCTGGAAGCTCTGGAGCGTCGCGCCCGCTTCGCGGGCTTGGCGGGCGAGCTGCTCGTCGATCTGGGCCAGCGTCGTGTGGCCATAGACGGCCGGCTCGCGGCTGCCGAGCAGGTTCAAGTTGGGCCCGTGGAGGACGAGGATTTGCATCGGAAGCGCGGGGATTGCCGGCGGTTTGCCGTTGAAAGGAATGACTTTACGCGCAATTCGGGCAATGGTCGATCCCTGCGGCGGTCTGCCTCAAGCCAGCTCACGGGCCCAAGCCGCGAGCTCCTCGTAGTGGGTCTCACCGAGCTTGCGCCGAACGACCCGGCCGGCCGCATCGAAGGCCACGGTGAAGGGCAGACCCCCAGCTTCGTTGCCGAGTTGGCGCACGAGTTCGGTGCCGTCGAGACCCGCCAGCCCGACCGGAAATCCGATCTTGACCTGCTTGAGGAATGCCCGGACCGGGGTGGGCCCGTCGATGGCCAAACCGATCACTTGCCAGCCTTTGGGCGCGTGATCAGCATAAAAGCGATCCAGTTGCGGCATTTCGCGCACACAGGGCGCGCACCAGGTGGCCCAGAAATTCACCAGCAGGGGGCGCCCGCGCAGCGCCGCCAGCGCGAGTGGTGGGCCGGAGGGACTGTCGAAATTCAGGCCCCAGAAACCCGCCGGCGCAGGCTCGCCGCCGGCGTTGCGCCGGGCCGACGACCACCAGACCCCGCCGGCCAGGGCGGCCAGCGCCACCCCGCCGAGCAGCCAGCGGCGGGACGGGTCGGTGGTGGTCTCGGGGTGGCCGGGCTCGATGGTGGGGTCGGCGGGGGCGGGTTCCTTGGCGGGGGTTGACTCGGCACTGGTGGCCGGCGGGGGGG
>CAISYQ010000041.1 GCA_903889735.1 uncultured Methylibium sp. | reverse complement strand
TGCCCGTAGGCCCTGACGGCCGGCGGCAGGCGGTCGCCCAGGCCCAGGTGCTCGGCCAGCATCAAGGCGTAGCCGACCGAGATGTCGGCCGCCGTGAAGCGGCCCGCGCAGAGGTGGTCCTGGGTGGTCAGCAACGGCTCGAGCGGCTTCAGCCGCGCCAGGAACCACTTCTCGTAGTCCTGCGCCACCTGCGGCACGCGGCGCTCCGGCGGCTCGAAATGGGTGTACCTCAGCACCAGCGACTGGGGGAAGGTCAGCGTCGCCTCACCGAAATGCAGGTGGTTGAGGTAGGCGCCGAAGTCGGGCTCGTCCAGGCCCACGTCCAGCCCGCCCGGCGAATGGCGCGCGGCCAGGTACTGGCAGATGGCCACCGATTCGGTCAGGCGCACGCCGCCGTCCACCAGCAGCGGCACCGTGCCCAGCGGGTTGAGCTCGAGGTAGCTGCGCGCGTGTGCCCGTGGCGGGAAGGGCAGCATCCGCAGCTCGTAAGGCAAGCCCAGCTCCTCCAGCGCCCACAGGGGGCGGAAGGAGCGGGCGCTCATGCAGTGGTGAAGGGTGATCATGGCCGGCTTCTCTCTGTGGGGTGCATCGCTGTGGGGTGCATCGCTGTGGGGCGGATTGTGAGCCGGGGGAAGCCTCCCAGGCCGCCAGACCGGCTGTCGCAGGGCGCTGGAATGCGCGGTGGAACGCCGGGCCCCGGAAGAGACCGCCCGTCCGGCGAGCGTGCGCTATCGTCCACCCGCACACAATGAAACCAACCATGAGCGCGAACCGGTGAGTGCAAGCGTCCTGATCGTCGATGACGATGCCGAGCTGTCGGGCATGCTGGTGCGCCTGCTGAAGGGCGAAGGCTGGGCGGCGCATTCGGCCCTGACGGCCCTGGAAGGTGAACGCCTGCTCGCCCTGCACCAGCCGGCCGTGGTCATCCTCGACGTGATGCTGACCGATGACAACGGCATCAATGTCTGCCGCCGGTGGCTGGTGGGGCTCCCGGCGCTCGGCATCCTGATGCTCTCGGCCCGGGGCGAGCCCATGGACAAGGTCCTGGGGCTGGAGGTGGGTGCCGACGACTACCTGGCCAAGCCCTTCGAGCGGCGCGAACTGATCGCCCGGGTGCGGGCGCTGCTGCGGCGCCAGCAGCCGGGGCCGGCAGCGGCCGCCGGCCAGCTGGCCCTCGGCGGGCTGGACATCGATCTGCTGCGCCGCGAGGTCTGGGCCGACGGGCAGGCGGTGGCACTCACCAGCATCGAATTCAAGCTGCTGTTGGTGATGGCCCGCCGCCCTGGCCAGACGCTCACCCGCCACCTGCTCAGCGACACCGCCCAGCCCGGCAACTACCGCCCGCTCGACCGCACGGTCGATGTGCAGGTGGGGCGGCTGCGGCGCAAGCTGCAGCAGGCGAGCCCCGGTCACGAATGGATCACCACGGTGCGCGGCGAGGGCTACATGCTCACCCCGCGGACGACCGAGGCCCCCTCCGCGGTTGCCTCATCGCTATCGCTATCTCCATCCGCATCGGCGCCCGGTCCAGGGCCTGCCGGGCCGCCCGTGCCGTCGCCCGCGCCGTTACCCGGGCCATCGCCCAGCGCATCATCCACAGCGCCGCCCCCGCTCCCCTCAGGCGATGAAACGCCCCCGCTTTGACAGCCTGTTCGCGCGGCTGATGCTGGCGCAGGCGGTGCTCTTCGTGCTGCTGGGTTTCGTGTTCTTCGTCTGGCTGACCACCGCGCGCGCCGATGCCGCCGCCACACCCTACGCCGTGATTTGGGCACCTGATCTGGCCCGCGCCGCCGCCAGCCCCCTGGACGCCGAGCTGGCGCCCTCGGCCTCCGGCCTGCCACTGCAGCGCAGGGCCTCCCTCCCGCACTGGACCTTGTCACCGCGGCTCTATGGCGGACCGATCGCGAAACGCCTGACGGTGGAGTTGGCGGCCCTGGGGGTGCAAGTGACTGACATCCGGATGGACTGGAGCGGCAATCCATCCCTCATCTGGTTCCATGTGCTGCCACCCCAAGGGGCGGCGGTGTGGCTGGCCGTGCCCATGCCGTCGATCCTGCCGTCCCTGTCGGTCTACACCGCCTCCCTGAGCCTGCTGACCATGGGTCTGTTCACACTGGTGAGCTGGCGCTTTGCCCGGCGCGTCACGCGGCCGCTAGAGCAGCTTCGCAGCCGCATGGTGGGCGACGACCCGGACCTGGCAGACACGGCCACTTCAAGCCCGGCACCGCCATCAGCTGCTTTGGCGACTTCGGCCTTTTCGGCCTCTTCAGCATCCTCCGAGATCCTGGCCATCGACGCCGCCTACCGCCAACTCATGCAAAGGCTGCAGCACGCTGAGAGCGAGCGGGTCCTGCTGCTGGCCGGCGTGTCGCACGACCTGCGCAGCCCGCTGGGGCGCATCCGCCTGGCCGCCGAGCTGCTGCCGGTCACGCTCGGCACCCAGGCCGATGTGGACATCATCACGCGCAACGTCGACCACGCCGACCGGCTGATCGGCAGCTTCCTGGACTACGTGCGCGTGGGGTCGCTGGAACTGGGCGAGGCGGTGGATGTGGCGGCCGTGG
>CAISYQ010000040.1 GCA_903889735.1 uncultured Methylibium sp. | reverse complement strand
GGGCTAACTACAGGCAAACCTGTGTCAATCTACAAGATGGCATACTGCAAGAATCATGGCACTTGAACAACGAGTTCCTGAGATTATGTGGCGTTGGTTTAACTGGGTTAGTGAGAAGACCTCGTTGACGACCTTGGCCTTGTCGGCGCCAAAGAACAGCAGGTCGCCGTTGCGGGCGCCGCTGCGGGCGATGATCTCGGCGATCGCCGCGTCGTGCAGATTCTTGACGACGGGGCTCTGCAGGCCTTCGCGGCCCCGGGCCACGTCGTTGACCTTGATCCAGGCCAGGCCCTTGGCGCCGTAGATCTTGACGAATTCGGTGTAGGCGTCGATCTCGCTGCGGCTCATCTCGCCGCCGCCCGGGACCCTCAGCGCGACCACCCGGCCGCCCTTGCTCTGTGCCGGGCCCGAGAAGACCTTGAAGTCCACATCGCGCATCACGTCGGTGAGCTCGGTGAACTCCATCTTCAGGCGCAGGTCGGGCTTGTCCGAGCCATAGCGGTGCATGGCCTCGGCGTACTTCATTACCGGGTAGCCCGGCAGGTCCACGCCCAGCACGTTGCGGAACACCGTGCGGATCATGCCCTCGAACATGCCGCGGATCTCCTCCTCGCCGAGGAAGCTGGTCTCGATGTCGATCTGCGTGAATTCGGGCTGGCGGTCGGCGCGCAGGTCCTCGTCGCGGAAGCACTTGGTGATTTGGTAATAGCGGTCGAAGCCGGCCACCATCAGCAACTGCTTGAAGAGCTGCGGGCTCTGCGGCAGCGCGAAGAACATGCCCTCGTTCACACGGCTGGGCACGAGGTAGTCGCGCGCGCCCTCGGGCGTGCTCTTGGTGAGCATCGGCGTCTCGATGTCGATGAAGCCGTTGGCGTCGAGGAACTTGCGGGTCTCCATCGCCACGCGGTAACGCAGCATCAGGTTCTTCTGCATGGCCGGACGGCGCAGGTCGAGGACGCGGTGGGTCAGGCGCGTGGTCTCGCTGAGGTTGTCGTCATCGAGCTGGAAGGGCGGCGTGACGCTGGGGTTGAGCACCTCGAGCTCATGGCACAGCAGCTCCACCTTGCCGCTGACGAGGTTGGTGTTCTCGGTGCCGGCCGGCCGCGCGCGGACCAGGCCGATGATCTTCAGGCAGAACTCGTTGCGCACGCCCTCGGCGGCCTTGAACATCGCGGCCCGGTCGGGGTCGCAGACGATCTGCACCAGGCCCTCGCGGTCGCGCAGGTCGATGAAGATGACGCCGCCATGGTCGCGGCGGCGGTGGGCCCAGCCCATCAGGGTCACGGTCTGGCCCATCAGCTTTTCGCTGACCAGGCCGCAGTAGGTGGTTCTCATGCAAGCACTCCGGGATCGATTGGGGGGTGCGGCCCGGCATCGGGGCGCACAGTCTGAGGGGGCGCTGTCGGGCTGTGTTTCGAGCCCTGACGGTTGAGCGTGTGCCGCGCGCTCAACCGGGCTGATTTCGCGGCGCGGCGGGGAGCGGCGGCGCGACGACGCCCATCGAGATGATGTACTTGAGCGCCTCGTCCACGCTCATCGCGAGTGCGATGACATCGGCGCGCGGCACCATCAGGAAGAAGCCCGAGGTCGGGTTGGGGGTGGTCGGGACGTAGAGGCTGAGGTAATCGCCGTCCAGATGCCGCGCCGCCTCGCCGCCGGGCTTGCCGGTCACGAAGGCGATGGTCCAGCTGCCCTGACGCGGGTACTGGACCAGCACGGCCTCCCGGAAGGCGTTGCCGCTGCTGGAGAAGAGGGTGTCCGAGACCTGCTTGACCGAGCTGTAGATCGACTTGACGATGGGGATGCGGTGCAGCAGGCGCGAGCCCTGACGCAGCCACCACTGCCCGACGAAATTGGCCGCGAACATGCCCGTCAGCAGCAGGCCGATCAGCATGACGATGACGCCCTGGCCGGGGATCCTCTTCAGCAGCTGGAGCGTGGCGCCCGCCCCAGCGGGCAGCACCGCCTGCGTGGCGCCGAGCAGCCAGGCAAACACGCCGTCGAGCATGCCGAGCACGGCGTGCAGCACCCAAAAGGTGATCGCCATCGGCATCCACACCAGGAGGCCGGCCAGGAGGTACTTCTTCACGTCGGTCTTTCGGCGCGGGGTCTGGGAGGTTGGGTGGGAGGCTCAGGTGGCACTGGCGGAAGTGCTTGGGGCCGTCCCGCCAGAGACGCTCGAACTCGCACCCGCGCCGCTGTCGGCGGCCGGCGCCGCCGCGGGGGGCGTATCGCTCTTGGGAGCGTCGTCGGCCTTGGCGCCGGCGTCGGCCGCAGGCGGCTTGGCACTGCCGCTATCCCGGAAATCGGTGGCGTACCAGCCCGAGCCCTTGAGCTGGAAACCGGCCGCCGTGACTTGCTTGGCGAACGCAGCCGCGCCACAGGCCGGACAGACGTTCAGCAGCGGGTCCGAGATCTTTTGCAGAACGTCCTTCGCATGGCCGCAGGCGGTGCAGCGATAGGCGTAGATCGGCATGACTAAACCCTTGATTCAAAAAGGAAAACTCACGATTATACGGAGGGCAGATCAACCGACCGGGCTCGGCATCAAAAGGGGATCATGACCCGCCCTAGAATTTTGGGGCGTCCTGATTCTCTGCTCCTGCATTCCTGTGCTCCTGTTTCCCAAGGAAATTCTTGTCATGCGCCACATCTTGAGTTGTCTGGTCTCCGCCGCCTTTACCGCCCTGGCGCTCGCCACCGCTGTGGCAGACGAGGCCCGGGCTGCTGGCCCCGAGGCCAAGATTCTCAACATCTACAACTGGTCTGACTACATCGCCGACGACACGATCAAGAATTTCGAGCGCGAGACCGGTATCAAGGTCAATTACGACAACTACGACGCCAACGAGGTCCTGCACGCCAAGCTCGTGGCGGGCAAGACCGGTTACGACATCGTCGTGCCCGGGGCGCACTTTGCGAAGTCACAGATCGAAGGCGGCCTGTTCCAGAAACTCGATCGCGCCCAGCTCACCAACTGGGGCAACCTCGATCCCGCGGTGTTGGCCCAGATGGCCAAGGTCGACCCCGGCAACCAGTACCTGGTCGACTGGCTGTGGGGCTACGTGACGGTCGGGATCCATGTGCCCAAGGTGAAGGCGGCTCTCGGTGACCTGCCGATGCCCGCCAACCCCTGGTCGCTGATCTTCGACCCCGCCTACGCCTCGCGGCTCAAGGGCTGTGGCATCAACTTCCTCGACTCGGCCTCCGAGGTGCTGCCGGTGGCGATGCTCTACGTGGGCAAGCCCGGCTACAGCCGAAATGCCGCCGACTACCCGGCCGCCGCCGACATGCTGAAGAAGGTGCGGCCCTATGTGGCCCGCTTCTCGTCGTCGGGCTACATCAACGACATGGTGCAGGGCTCGCTCTGTGTCGTGATGGGCTATTCAGGGGACATCAACATCGCCCGCGCCCGCGCGATCGAGGCCGGCAAGGGCCCGGTGATCGAGGCGCTGGTCCCCCAGAGCGGCGCGACGCTGTTCTTCGATTCGATGGCCATTCCCGCCGATGCGCCGCACCCGAGGAACGCGCATCTGTTCATCAACTACATCCTGCGACCCGAGGTGCACGCCGCACTCACCAACAAGGTGTTCTATGCCAATCCGAACAAGGCCTCGCTGAAGTTCGTGACCAAGGCCGTGGCCGAGAACCGGTCCGTCTTTCTGTCCGAGGCCGACCTCGCCCGCATGACCGCCCCGGACAGCCTGCCGCAAGACATCCGCCGGGTACAGACCCGCCTCTTCACGAGCTTCAAGACGGGTCGGTAGCACGGGAACCCCGGCGCCGCACTCTGGACACCAGGTTCAGCGAGTCTGCGTCAGCAGGTGCATCACCAGGGCACCCAGCAAGAACCCTGCCCCCGAATAGATGACGGCCCGCAACAGGCGGTTGATGCGTCGCTGCTCGGTCAGCAGCTCCGCCCAGGGCGCTGACCCCGCTGGAGCGCCCGCCGCAGCCCCCGCCGCCTGTGCCGCGAGCGCGTCGTGCAGCAGGCGCGGGATCTCCGGCAGCAGCTTGGCATAGCGCGGCGCCTCGACGCGCAAGCGATCGAGCAGAGCGCGCCAACCGATCTGCTCGTTCATCCAGCGCTCCAGGAAGGGCTTGGCCGTGCTCCAGAGGTCCAGCTCCGGGTCAAGCTGCCGTCCCAGACCCTCGATGTTGAGCAGGGTCTTCTGCAGCAGCACCAGCTGCGGCTGGATCTCGACATTGAAGCGACGGGAGGTCTGGAAGAGGCGCAGCAGCACCTGCCCGAGCGAGATTTCCTTGAGCGGTCGGTCGAAGAAGGGCTCGCAGCAGGCGCGCACCGCGCCCTCGAGTTCGTCGACCCGCGTGCCGGCCGGCACCCAGCCCGACTCCAGGTGCAACTCGGCCACGCGCTTGTAGTCGCGCCGGAAGAAGGCGATGAAGTTCTGCGCCAGGTAGTCCTTGTCG
>CAISYQ010000039.1 GCA_903889735.1 uncultured Methylibium sp. | reverse complement strand
GCAGCTCACCCGCTCAGCGCCCCCGCATCGCCCGGCTGAGCAGCACCACCGGGATCAGCCCGGCCAGCACGATGGCCAGCGACGGGAGGGCCGCCTCGGCCAGGCGCTCGTCGCGGGCCAGGTTGTAGGCGACCACGGCGAGCGTGTCGCTGTCGAAGGGGCGCAGCACCAGGGTGGCGGGCAGCTCCTTCATCACGTCCACGAAGACCAGCAGCGCCGCCGCGATGGCCGAGCGCGACAGCAACGGCGCGTGGATGCCGAAGAAGAGCCGGCCGTCGCTGGCGCCGAGGGTGCGGGCGGTGTCGTCCAGGCTCACCGGAATGCGCGCATAGCCCGCCTCCACCGACTGCAGCGCCACCGCCGAGAAGCGCACCAGGTAGGCAAACAGCAGCCCGAACAGGCTGCCGGTGACGGCCGTGGTGACCCAGCCGGCCAGGGCCGATCCCGGTGCGGCCGCCTGCATCCAGCCGACCGGACCGAGCAGGCCCACGGCGATCACCGCCCCCGGGACCGCATAGCCCAGCGAGACCAGCCGCACCAGCGGCCGCACCGCCCCCGACGCGCGGGTGCGCAGCACGAAGCCCAGCAGCAGTGCGAGCGCCACCGCGGCCAGCGCAGCCAGCGTGGCCAGCTTCAGGCTGGTCCAGGCCCAACCAGCGAAGCGCGCCCAGGGCAGGCCGCGCAGGCCGTCCATGCCGGCCGGAGCGCCGTCGATGCCGGCGAAGAAGGCCTCGCGCCCAACCGCGTGCAGCAGCACCGCCGCCGGCAGCACGAAGCCCAGCAGCACGGGCAGCGCGCACAGCAGCACCGCGAGCGCGGCATGCCGGCCCCGCAGCCGCACTGGCCGGGCCTCCCGGCCGCTGGCGCCGCCCCTTGAGCCGGTGAAGCGCAGCCGCGCCTGGGCCCGCCGCTCCACCCACAGCAGCAGCGCCACCACCGCCAGCAGCAGGGTGGCCAGCTGCGCGGCGGCGATGCGGTCGTCCATCGCCAGCCAGGCCTGGTAGATACCGGTGGTGAAGGTGGCCAGGCCGAAATAGGCGCCCACGCCGTAGTCGGCGAGCGTTTCCATCAGCGCCAGCGCCACCCCGGCCGCCAGCGCCGGCCGGGCCAGCGGCAGCGCCACCTCGCGCACCCGCCGCCCGAGCCCGGCACCGAGCAGCCGGGCGGCCTCCATCAGGTGCAGGCCGCGCTCGATCAGCGCGCTGCGCGTCAACAGGTAGACATAGGGGTAGAGCGCCAGGGTGAAGAGCACGATCGCACCTGGCAGGCTGCGCACATCGGGCCACAACGGACCCTGGGCGCCGGTCAGCTCCCTGAGCAGGGTCTGCAGGGGCCCGCTGAACTGCAGGAAATCGGTGGCGGCATAGGCCAGCACATAGGCCGGCATGGCCAGGGGCAGCAGCAGCGCCCACTCGAAGAGGCGCCGCCCGGGAAAGTCGAACAGGGTGACGGCCGCGGCCGTGGCGCCCCCCAGCAGTGCCACCCCCACCGCCACCCCCAGCGCCAGCCAGAGCGAGCTGAGCACATAGCCGGGCATGACCGTCGTGAACTGGTGGCGCAGCAGCTCCAGGCTGTGGTCCTGGGGCACGAACCAGGCGCCCAGCACGCCGAGCAGCGGCAGCGCGAGGACCGCGCAGAGGATCAGGGCAAGGCGGCGCATTCAGCGGGGCAGGAACCGGGCAGCAGTTGTCTCAACAAGAATGCGAACGAATTGCATTTGAAATCGCCTCGCTATCATAGGGCCATGTTCCTGAGCCTGGATGCCGTCTCGGTCCGCTACGCCGCCCCCGGCGCCACGCTGGGCGGGCGGGCGGCGGTGGAGCAGGTGTCGTTCGGGCTCGCCCAGGGGGAGATCGGCGTCCTGATCGGGCCTTCGGGCTGCGGCAAGACCTCGCTGCTGCGGGCGATCGCCGGGCTGGAGCCGCTGGAGTCGGGCCGAATCGCGCTGGCCGGACAGACGGTGGCACAGCCGCCGCCGGGCATCCACCTCGCGCCCGAGGCCCGCCGCATCGGCATGGTGTTCCAGGACTACGCGCTGTTCCCGCACCTGACGGTGGCGCAGAACGTCGCCTTCGGTCTGCAGTCCCTGGGCCGCAGCGAGCGCGAGCGCCGGGTGGGGGAATTGCTCGACCTGGTTGGCTTGGGCAGCGCGGCGGCGCGGGCGCCCCACCAGCTCTCCGGTGGCCAGCAGCAGCGCATCGCGCTGGCCCGGGCGCTGGCGCCCGGACCCAGGCTGCTGCTCCTCGACGAGCCCTTCTCCAGCCTGGACATCGACCTGCGCGAACGCCTGGCCCAGGAGCTGCGCGCCATCCTCAAGCAGACCGGCACCACCGCCCTCTTCGTCACCCACGACCAGCTCGAGGCCTTCGCCCTGGGCGACGTGATCGGCGTCATGCACCGCGGACGGCTGGAACAATGGGCCGACGCCTACCAGCTCTACCACCGGCCGGCCACCCGCTTCGTGGCCGACTTCATCGGCCATGGGGTGTTCGCGCCGGCCCGCATCGTGCAGGGCGAGACCGGCCCGCAGGTGCGCACGCCGCTGGGCGATTTCAGCGACCTGGAGGAATGCCCGCTGCCCAGCGCCTACCCAGGCGGGCGCTGCGAGGTGCTGCTCAGGGCCGACGACATCGTCCACGACGACGCTTCGCCGGTGAAGGCGCGCATCGAGCGCAAGGCCTTCCGGGGCTCCGAATTCCTCTACACGCTGCAACTGGCCAGCGGCGAGCGGGTGCTGGCCCATGTGCCCAGCCACCACGACCACCAGCTCGGCGAGTGGATCGGCATCCGCGCCGAGATCGACCATGTGGTGACGTTTCCGGTGGCCGATGCGGATTCCCATTGAACGGGCGCAACTTTCCGACACCTGCACGACTCTGAAGATTTCACCGGTTCTATACTGGACCGGCACAGCATCAAAGGGAGTGCAGAGCATGGGTGGGAAGATGAAAGTGACGGGCTGGGTGGCGCTGGGCGCCTTGGCCGGTGCACTCACGACGATGCAGCTGACGGCCATCGCGCGCAGCCCGACGGCAGCGCTGCCGCTGGAAGAGCTGCAGCAGCTGGCCGCCGTCTTCGGCATGGTCAAGAGCGACTACGTCGAGGCGGTCGACGAGAAGAAGCTCATCACCGACGCCATCGGCGGCATGGTGGCCGGCCTGGATCCGCACTCGGTTTATTTCGACAAGAAGAGCTTCAAGGAATTCCGCGAAGGCACCAGCGGCCGCTTCGTCGGCGTGGGCATCGAGATCGGCATGGAGGACGGCGTGGTCAAGGTCGTCAGCCCCATCGAGGGCTCACCGGCCTTCCGCGCCGGGCTCAAGAGCGGCGACCTGATCACCAAGATCGACGACACCTTCGTCAAGGGCCTGTCCATGGACCAGGCCGTCAAGCGCATGCGCGGCGAGCCCAACACCAAGGTCATGCTGCAGGTCTTCCGCAAGTCCGAGAGCCGCAGCTTCCCGGTCACGATCGTGCGCGAAGAGATCCGCATGCAGAGCGTGCGCGCCAAGATCGTCGAGCCGGGCTATGCCTGGCTGCGGGTGAGCCAGTTCCAGGACCGCACGGTCGAGGACTTCGCCACCAAGGTGAACGACCTCTACAAGCAGGACCCCAAGATCAAGGGCCTCGTGCTGGACCTGCGCAATGACCCGGGCGGTCTGCTCGAGGCCTCGGTGGCGATCTCGGCGGCCTTCCTGCCCAAGGACGTGACGGTGGTGTCCACCAACGGCCAGATCGCCGAATCGAAGGCGGTGTTCAAGGCGAGCTCGGAGTTCTACGCGCGCCGCGGCAACGACCCCATCAGCAAGCTGCCGGCCGCCCTGAAGTCGGTGCCGCTGGTGGTGCTGGTGAACGAGGGTTCGGCCTCGGCCAGCGAGATCGTCGCCGGCGCCCTGCAGGACCACAAGCGCGGATCGATCATGGGCAGCCAGACCTTCGGCAAGGGCTCGGTGCAGACCGTGCGCCAGCTCTCGCCCGACACGGCGCTGAAGATCACCACCGCGCGCTACTACACGCCCAGCGGCCGCTCCATCCAGGCCACCGGCATCGTGCCCGACGTCTGGCTCGACGAGACCGCCGAAGGCAATGTGTTCTCGGCGCTGCGCACCCGCGAGGCCGATCTGGAGAAGCACATCTCCAGCGGCCAGGGCGCCGAGGTGAAGGATGCCGCACGCGAGAAGGCCCGCGAGGAAGCGCTGAAGAAGCTCGAGGACGCCAGCAAATCGGCCGACAAGGACAAGGGACCCAAGCCGCTGCCCGAGTTCGGCAGCGCCGAGGATTTCCCCCTGCAGCAGGCCCTGAACCAGCTCAAGGGCCGGCCGGTGGTGGTGTCCAAGACCCAGGTCGAGCGCAAGGCCGAGGCCGAAACCGACCTCAAGGCCAACTGAACCGGGGCCGCGGTTCGCACCGACACACGGGGCCCGCGGGCCCCGTTTCCGTTCCCAGCCCTCCCGTCCCCCTCCCGTCCCCCTCTCGCCGCCCTCCACCCACTCGCCGCCCTCCCCCCTCTCGCTTGCGAACCACCACCCCATGACCGACGACCAGCTGCTGCGCTACAGCCGCCACATCCTGCTCGAAGCCATCGGCATCGAGGGCCAGCAGCGGCTGCTCGATGCGCACGCGTTGGTGATCGGTGCCGGTGGGCTGGGGTCGCCGGCCCTGCTCTACCTGGGCACGGCCGGCGTGGGTCGCCTCACCGTGGTCGACCATGACGTGGTGGACCTCACCAACCTGCAGCGCCAGGTGATCCACGAGATGGCGGGCGTCGGCATGCCCAAGGCCCATTCGGCGGCGCAGCGCATTGCGGCGATCAACCCCGGGGTGCAGGTCGAGGCGCTGGTCGAGCGGGCCGATGCTGCCCGGCTGGACGAGCTGGTGCGCAGGGCCGACGTGGTGCTCGACTGCAGCGACAATTTCGCCACCCGCCACGCGGTCAACCGCGCCTGCGCCACCCACCGCGTGCCGCTGGTCTCGGGGGCGGCGATCCGCTTCGACGGCCAGATCTCGGTCTACGACACGCGCGACGCGGCCAGCCCCTGCTACGCCTGCCTCTTCCCCGAGGAGGCGGATTTCGAGGAGGTGCGCTGCGCGACCATGGGCGTGTTCGCGCCGCTGGTGGGCATCATCGGCAGCATGCAGGCGGCCGAGGCCCTGAAGCTGCTGACCGGCACCGGAGAGAGCCTGGCCGGCCGGCTGCAGATGCTCGACGGCCGAGCGATGCAGTGGACCGAGATCAGCCTGTCACGCCGCGACGACTGTGCGGTGTGCGCCGCCGCAGGGCGCTGACGCGCCGCCATGGACAGGCCGACGCCCGCGCCGCCCCTGGAGGCGCCCAGCCCGGACCTGCACGCGCGCAACTTTCCCAGCGCCCAGGAAGAGGCGGCCGCCGTCACGCCGCCCTTGCGCTACGCCGGGCCCGACAGCGCCTTCCGCCTGGCCTTTGCCGACCCCGATTTCCTGCTGCTTGATGAACTTCGCCCGGTGCGCTTGCAGCTGGAGCTGCTCAAGCCCGAGCTGGTGCAGCAACAGCAGGGCATCGATTCGACCGTCGTGATCTTCGGCGGCTCGCGCACGGCCTCGCCGGAGGTGGCCGACGCGCCCCGGGCCCTGGGCAGCGATGAGGCCCCCGGGGCCCCGCCGGCGGCGCGGGCGATGTCGCGGCACTACGCCACCGCGCGCCACTTTGCCGGCCTGGTGACCACCGCGTCACAGCGGCTGTCCACACCGATCGCGGTGGTCACGGGGGGCGGCCCCGGGATCATGGAGGCCGGCAACCGCGGCGCCTTCGAGGCCGGCGGGCCGAGCATCGGCCTGAACATCGTGCTGCCGCGCGAGCAGGCGCCCAACGACTACATCACCCCGGCCCTGTGCTTCCGCTTCCACTATTTCGGCCTGCGGAAGATGCACTTTCTGATGCGGGCGATCGCGGTGGTGTTCTTTCCGGGCGGCTTCGGCACGCTGGACGAGCTCTTCGAGGTGCTCACGCTCATCCAGACCGGCAAGATCCGCCGCCGGCCGGTGCTGCTGTTCGATCGCGCGTTCTGGACCCGGCTGGTCGACTTCGAGCTGCTGGTCGAGACCGGCATGATCGAGGCGGCCGATCTGGGGCTGTTCCAGTTCGTCGAGAGCGCTGAGGAGGCCTGGGCGCTGATCGAGCGGCATTACGGGCTGGAGGGTCGCGACGAGCCCGGCGCCTTCGCCGAAGACATGTGACGAGACGGCCCATGCCTCAGCCAAAGATCTCCCTCATCGGCGCGCCGACCGACATCGGCGCCGGTACCCGCGGCGCCTCGATGGGGCCGGAGGCCTTGCGCGTGGCCGGCCTGCAGGCGGTGCTCGAGCGGCTGGGACTGGAGGTGGTGGACTGCGGCAACCTGGCCGGCCCGGCCAACCCCTGGCAGCCGCCCGTGGACGGTTACCGCCACCTGCCCGAGGTGGTGGCCTGGAACCTGGCGGTCCACGCGGCGGTGCACCGCGAACTGGGTCGGGGCCGCCTGCCGCTGCTGCTGGGCGGCGACCACAGCCTGGCGATCGGCAGCATCAGTGCGGTGGCGCGCCACTGCCGCGAGCAAGGCCGCAAGCTGCGCGTGCTGTGGCTGGACGCCCACGCCGACTTCAACACCCACCAGATCACCCCCAGCGGCAACCTGCACGGCATGCCGGTGGCCTGCCTGTGCGGGCTGGGCCCGCCCGAGTTGACCCAGATCGGCGGCGCGGTGCCTGCGCTGCAGCCGCGCTGGCTGCGGCAGATCGGCATCCGCAGCGTCGATGCGGGCGAGAAGCGGCTGGTGCATGGGGCCGATCTCGAGGTCTTCGACATGCGCTACATCGACGAGATGGGCATGCGCCAGGCCATGGAGCTGGCGCTGGCCACGCTGGACGCCCAGACCCACCTGCATGTGAGCTTCGACGTCGACTTCCTCGACCCGGCCATCGCCCCGGGTGTGGCCACCACCGTCCCCGGCGGGCCGACCTACCGCGAGGCGCAGCTGTGCATGGAGATGATCGCCGACAGCGGCCGGCTGGCCTCGCTCGACCTGATGGAGCTCAACCCCGCCTGCGACGTCCGCAACCAGACCGCGGTGCTGGCGGTGGACCTGGTCGAGAGCCTGTTCGGCAAGAGCACGCTGATGCGCAAGTGACGCGCTTTCGCGGGGTGGGCCCGCCGCTCAACCGCTCAACGCGGTGGCCATCGCGCCCGCCAGATCGTTCAGGCTGTAGGGCTTGAGCAGGAACTGAGAGGCGGGCGGACGCGAGGGATCGGTCGGCAGGCGGGAGTCCGCCCAGCCGGAGGCCATGATGATGCCGATCTGCGGGCGCAGGCGGCGGGCGGTCTTGGCCAACTCCAGGCCGTCCATGCTGCCCGGCATGAGGAGGTCGGTGAACAGCAGGTCGAAGGCCTCGCCGGTGTCCAGCACCTCGAGCGCCTCGTCGGCATTGCAGCACTCGCGCACGCTGTGGCCGAGCGACTCGAGCATCAGACGGGCGGTGAGCCGGACCACGTCGTCATCCTCGACCATCAGCACGCGGCAAGGCCGGCCAGCTTCGCGCGCCGGGCTCGCCTCGGACACGGGGACAGCCAGCGGCGGCGAGGCCGACGACAGCGTCATGACAAAGCAGGAGCCCTGACCGGGCGTGCTGCTGACCTCGATGCGGCCGCCGAGCTGCGTGACGAAGGCCTTGACCATCGCCAGCCCCAGGCCGGAGCCGCGGCCCGCATCCTTGGTGGTGTAGAAGGGCTCGAAGATCCTTGCCAGCGTGGCCTCGTCCATGCCGCTGCCGGTGTCTGCCACCTCCAGACGCACTACCGGCTGACCGGCCTCCAGCCGACTCAGCGCACTCAAGCGGATGCGGCCCGTGCGCGCGATGGCGTCCTGGGCGTTGAGCACGAGGTTGAGCAGCGCCGCCTCGAGCTGCACCGCCTCGGCATCGACCCAGCGGGCGGCCGGGTCCTGGTCGATCTCGAGGGTGATGTCGTCGCGCAGCGACTGCGCCAGCAGCAGCTCGAGCTGCTGCAGCACGCTGCGCAGGTCGACCGGCCCACGCGCCAGCAGGGGTGTGCGCGAGAAGCCGAGGAGGCGGCGCACCTGGCTGCCGCCGCGCTCGGCCGCGCCGCGGATGGCGCCGACCAGGCTCGCCAGCTCCGGATCGCCGGCCACGCGCTGGGCCAGCAGCTCGGCCGATCCGCTGATGGAGGTCAGCAGGTTGTTGAAGTCGTGGGCGATGCCGCCGGTCATCTCGCCGACAGCCATCAGGCGCTGCGCGGCGGCCATCTCGTGCTCGCGCTGGCGGGTCTCGGTGAGGTCGCGCTGAACGGCCACGTACTTGATGACCTCGCCACGCGCATCGCGCAGCGGCGAGATCGAGATCAGGACCCAGAAGGGGCTGCCGTCCTTGCGGTGGTTGAGGATCTCGACGGCGGCCGACTCCTGGCATTCAATCGCCCGCTTGAGCTTGGCGCGCGCCGCCGGGTCCGCATCGGGGCCCTGCAGGAAGCGGCAGTTGCGACCCAGGGCCTCCTCCTCGCTGTAACCGGTGATGCGGGTGAAGCCGGCATTGACGTATTCGATGGGCCAGTCGGGCCTCAGCGCGTCGGCCACCAGGATGCCCTGGTCGATGTTGGCGAGGATCAGCTCATAGAGCCGCCGCTGGTCATCGAAGTGACGGCGGTCGCTGGTGTCCCGCTGCACCGACACCCAGTAGCGGAACCAACCGGTCTCGTCGGCCACCGGCGTGATGCCGAGCTCGACCCAGAACTCGCTGCCGTCCTTGCGGTAGTTGAGCAGCTCCTTGCGGATCGGCCGCCAGGCCTCCAGGGCCACCCGGATCTCGTCGCAATCCTGGCGCGAGGTCTTGGGGCCCTGCAGGATGCGCGGCGTCTGGCCGACGACATCCTCCAGCGCATAGCCGGTCATGCGCGTGAAGGCCGCGTTGACGTAGAGGATGCGGGGCCCCTCCTCGCTCACCGGCTCGGCCTCGGTGATGAGGATGGCGTCGTCGGTGTAGTCCACCACCCGGCGCAGAAGGTCGGGCAGGCTCAGCGTCGATGGGCTGGGGCTGTCGGGCATGGCGGGCTCAGGGTGGCGCGGGAGTGGCGGCGGCCGAAGTATGGATCAAGCGGGCGCCGGCTCCCGGGAATCAACGGCGGTCCGCCCGGAAGGCCCGGCCCGGCAGGAAACGCCAGGCCAGCAGCGCCAGCGCCAACAGGGCCGGCAGCGAGCGCAGGTCGGTCTCGACCGGCTGGGGCTGGGCCATCGCGGGGTCGCGCAGGGCCTTCAGCAAGGCCGGCGTGTCGGTGAGCCGCCGGTAGCCCAGGCCCAGCAGCTTGGCCAGCGCACCGAGGTGCTCCTCGCGCAGCTCGGAGAGGTGCTCGCGGCTCTGCCCGGCCGCGAGGTCGGGGCGCTGCACCACGTCTTCCGCAGCCCAGAAACCGGCCGAACGGCCTTCGCGGTCGGTGCGCGGGATGCGCTGGGCGAGGGGTCCGCCCACGCCGACCAGCCAGCCGCCGACCTCGCCCGGCGTGATATCGCCCATCGGCGGGGACTCGCCCGGCCGCAGCGGTGGCGACTCGTGGCCGTCGGTGAAGAAAAGCACCCGGGTGCTGTCATCGACGCTGCGCGCACTGCGCAGCGCCCAGGTCGCACCCTTGCCGATGTTGCTGGCGTTGGCCCATCGCATGCGGCTGTCGATGCGGTCCAGTGAGGCCAGCAGGTCTTCATAGTGGGCGCAAACTTCCACCGGCAGCATCAACGGCAGGGTGCGGTAGTCGGCGAAGACGGCCCAGCCGACGCGCGAGCCGCAAGGCAGCTGGCCGAGCACCTCGCGCATGGCCGTGCGGGCCGCGGCCAGGCGACTGACGGGCAGGCCCGCCCCGTCGGCGTCCTCGACCTCCATGCTCTGGGTCACGTCGAAGGTCACCAGGTAGCTGAAGGTGGGCCGCTGCAGCGTGACCGGTGGCATCCAGACCGCGGCGACGAAAAGCAGCAGCGCCGCGACGATGGGCAGGTCCTGGCGGCCGATGCCGGGGATGCGGCCCAGCCAGGCCCAGCGGCCGGCCGCGATCCGCAGGTAGGACCTCAAGGCAGGTCCCCGGGGTCCATGCCGCGCAGCATGACGCGGCGGCGTTCGACCGGCTCATTGACCTCGGGCGCCACCGCCTCCACCTCCTCGGGCGCCAGCCGCAGGGCGCGCTCGAGGTTGTGGCGCGCGTTCCAATCAGAGGGGTCGAGCCGCAGGAGGTCGCGGTAGCGTTGCTTGGCCAGCTCGACCAGGGGCAGCGCCTCGCCGGAGAGCCCCCCGCCCGCCGTGCCGAGGGCGGCCGCCTGGCGCAGGTAGAGATTGGCCAGGTTGTAAAGCGCATGCCGGCGGATCGCCGCCTCGCCGGCACCGCCCAGGCCCGCCATCTCGCCCCAGCCCGATCCCTCACCCTGGCCGATCAGCGCGCTGTAGGCGCGCGAGGCGGCATCGTTCGCACCGGCCTGGGCCAGGGCACCGGCGCGCGCCAGCCGCACCTCGGCGGGGGCGTCGCGCGGGGCCGGCAGCGCCCCCTGGGGTTCGGCCGGCGGCAGCGCCGCCTCGGCGACCGCGGCATTGCGCTGCACCGCCCCTTGCAAACTCCAAGCCTGGAAGACGGCAGCAGCGGCGCAGGCCAGCGCCAACACCCCGAAGACCCTGTGCACTGGGATCCGTCTCATGCCTTGCTCCGGTCGATGCGCCAGGACTGCAGCTGCAGCGCCCGGCAGGCCAACAAGCCGGCGCAGCACAGCAGCGCGGCCAGGAAAAAGGCGCCGGCATGGTCGAGCCGCGGCACGCGCCGGCTGGTGGACAGCGGGAAGTTCTGCTGCCGGTCGATCTCGGCCATGGCGGCGGCCATCATGCGGGCGTCGTCGGTCTGGTAGAGCTTGTAGGGCGTGGCCAGCGAGCGGAAGAAGTTGTGCAGCGCCATCTCCTCGACCGAGTCGTAGGTGCCGCTGCCCGCACCGCCTTCGCCGGTGAGGTCGGGCGAGTTGGGACTGCTGCGGATGTAGATCCAGTAGAGGCCGATGCGCTCGCGCGCCAGGCCGGCGCGGATGCGCTCGCGGGTGGGCCCGTCGAGCTCGGCGCCGCCGTCCGACACCACCAGGATGATGCGGCTGCCG
>CAISYQ010000038.1 GCA_903889735.1 uncultured Methylibium sp. | reverse complement strand
TGTCCGCAAGGGCCGGATCTCGCTCATCCCTGAGCTGACCGCCACTCTGGCCGGATCAGGTGGGTGGGGCGTCGTGCGCGGCGAAGTCAAGGAGGAGGGGGCGGCCGCAGGCCGACGCCGGGGGACATGAGCAGCGCACGGCGCCACGCCCACCTGATCCCACCCCGCGCCCCAGCCGCAACACCGCCAAGGCCACGTCAGCAGACCCAGCGGCAATGCTGAAGCCCCCGCCGCCCCACCCACGGGATTCATCGCCATGCCGGCTCGCGTTTCTGGAGGAAGGCCTGCACGCCCTCGCGGCCCTCGTCGCTGGCCCGTATGTCGGCGATGCGGCGCGCGGTCTCGGCGCGCAGCGCGGGCGTGATCTCGCGGCCGGCCACGTCCTGCACCAGCTTCTTGCAGGCCTTCACCGCCGCGGGACCGTTGGCGACCAGCAGCGCCACGAGTTCGTCCACACGGTGGTCCAGCGATTCGGCGGGCGCGACCTCGTGGACGAAGCCGAAGGCCTGGGCCTGGGCCGCACTGAAACGCTCGGCAGTGAGGAAGTAACGGCGCGAAGCCTGCTCGCCCAAGGCCCGCACCACATAGGGACCGATGGTGGCGGGCAGCAGGCCCAGGCGCGCTTCGCTCAGGCAGAACTGCACGCCCTCGGCCGCCACCCGCAGGTCGCAGACCGCCGCCAGGCCCATGCCGCCCGCATAGCAGTCCCCTTGGAGGCGGGCCACCACCGGCAGCGGGCAGTCGTAAACGGTCCACAGCATGTCGGCCAAGCCCTGGGCGTCAGCGCGGTTCTGGTCCCAGCTGTAGTCGGCCATCGCCCGCATCCAGCCCAGGTCGGCGCCTGCACAGAAGGCCTTGCCGTGGCCGCCCAGCACGATGGCGCGCAGGCCGGTGTCGGCGCCGAGGCGGCGGAAGGCCTCGGTGAGCTCAGCGATCACGCCGTCGTTGAAGGCGTTGCGCAGTTCGGGCCGGTTGAGATAGACCCGCGCCACGCGGCCTTCGGTGCGGATGTCCAGGGTGCTCATCGGGAGGCTCTCCGTGGCGTTCAGTAGCGCCGCGCCGCGTCGTCCAGCATCACCTCGGTGGCGCCGCCGCCGATTGACAGGATGCGGGCGTCGCGCCACAGGCGCTCGATCGGCGTGCCGCGCATGTAGCCCATGCCGCCGTGGAATTGCTGGCAGGTGTGCAGCACCTCGCCCGCCAGCTCGCCGGTCAGCGCCTTGAGCAGCGAGACGTCCTGCGACACCGCGCTGGAATCGAGCCCCTGGTCGACCAGCCAGGCACAGTGGTAGAGGTAGCTGCGCGCCGCGCGGGTCTTGGCATCGAGCATGGCCAGGCGCTGGCGGATGGTCTGCTTGTCCCACAGCGTGGCGCCGAAGGCCTCGCGGCTGCGGACCTGCTCGAGCGTGAGGCGCAGCGCCTGCTGGCAATGCCCGACCGCCATCGCGCCGAGGGCGATGCGCTCGGTCTGGAAGTTGGCCATCACCGAGCGGAAGCCCTGGCCCTCCTCGCCCAGCAGCTGGTCGGCGGGGATGCGGCAGTCGTCGAACAGCAGCTCGGCGGTGTCGGAGCAACGCCAGCCGGTCTTGTCGAGCGAGCGGCCGACGCTGAAACCCGGCGCGCCCTTCTCGACGATGAACATCGAGATGTCGTGCCGGGCCTCGCCGGTGCGGGCAGCGATGAAATAGAGGTCGCCGTGCACGCCGTTGGTGATGAAGAGCTTGCGGCCGTTGAGCACCCAGTGGTCGCCCTGGGCGTCCCGGCCCCGCCGCGCGGTGGTGCGCAGGCCCGCCACGTCGGAGCCGGCGCCGGGCTCGGTGATGCCGACCGCGGTGATGGTCTCGCCGCGGGTGATGCCCGGCATCCAGCGCGCAAGCTGCGCCGGCGTGCCGGCATGCTGCAGGTGCGGGCTGGCCATGTCGGTGTGCACCAGTACCGTGATCACGAAGCCGGCGAAGGTGCTCTGGCTCAGCGCCTCGGCGAACACCAGGTTGGTCAGCGCGTCGGCGCCGGCCCCGCCGTGGTCGGGTGCATGGGCCAGGCCCAGCAGACCGGCAGCGCCGAGCTTGCGAAGCACCTCGCGCGGCACGCAGCCGGCCTCTTCCCAGGCGGCGGCATGGGGTTCGACCTCGCGGGCCAGGAAGCGCGCCACCTGCTCGCGCAGCAGCTCGTGCTCGGGTCGGGTGTGGGCGGTGTCCGGGGTCATGGTCGGGCTCACATGCGAAACACGCCGAAGCGCGTCTCGGGGATGGGGGCATTCAGGCTGGCGCTGATCGCCAGCGCCAGCACGCGGCGGGTGTCGGCCGGGTCGATGACGCCGTCGTCCCACAGGCGGGCGCTGGCGTAGTAGGGATGCGCCTCATGCTCGAACTGGTCAAGGATGGGCTGCTTGAAGGCCTGCTCCTGCTCGGCCGTCCAGGCGCCGCCCTTGGCCTCGATGCCGTCGCGCTTGACCGTGGCGAGCACGCTGGCGGCCTGCTCACCGCCCATGACCGAAATGCGCGCATTCGGCCACATCCAAAGAAAGCGCGGCGAATAGGCCCGCCCGCACATGCCGTAGTTGCCCGCGCCGTAGCTACCGCCAATGATGATGGTGAACTTGGGCACACTCGCCGTGGCCACGGCGGTGACCATCTTGGCGCCGTGGCGGGCGATGCCTTCGTTTTCGTACTTGCGCCCCACCATGAAGCCGGTGATGTTTTGCAGAAATACCAGCGGCGTCTTGCGCTGGCAGCACAGTTCGATGAAG
>CAISYQ010000037.1 GCA_903889735.1 uncultured Methylibium sp. | reverse complement strand
GCCCTGCGGCTCGACCCAGGTCGAGCGCCGCGCGATCCGCGAGTCCGCGCTCGGCGCCGGCGCCTCCCAGGTCTACCTGATCGAGGAGCCCATGGCCGCGGCCATCGGCGCCGGCCTGCCGGTGTCGGAGGCCTCGGGCTCGATGGTGGTCGACATCGGCGGCGGCACCACCGAGGTTGGCGTCATCAGCCTGGGCGGCATGGTCTACAAGGGCAGCATCCGGGTCGGTGGCGACAAGTTCGACGAATCCATCATCAGCTACATCCGACGCAACTACGGCATGCTGATCGGTGAGCCGACCGCCGAATCCATCAAGAAGACCATCGGCAGTGCCTTTCCCGGCTCCGAGGTCAAGGAGATGGAGGTCAAGGGCCGCAACCTCTCCGAGGGCGTGCCGCGCAGCTTCACCATCAGCAGCAACGAGATCCTCGAGGCCCTGACCGATCCGCTCAACCAGATGGTCTCGGCCGTCAAGAACGCGCTGGAGCAGACCCCGCCCGAGCTCGGTGCCGACATCGCCGAGCGCGGCATGATGCTCACCGGCGGTGGCGCCCTGCTCCGCGATCTCGACCGGCTGCTGTCCGAGGAGACCGGCCTGCCGGTGTTGGTGGCCGAGGACCCGCTGACCTGCGTGGTGCGCGGTTGCGGCATGGCGCTGGAGCGGATGGAGCGGCTGGGCGGTATCTTCACCTCCGAGTGAGGCGCGCCCGCAGCCGGCCCAGGCGCTAGCAGCCCCCGATGTCCCTCGGCACCCTGGACCGGACGCCGCCGCCCTTTTTCAAGCAGGGCATGTCGGCCCTGTCCAAGCTCGTCTTCTTTTCCGCGTTGGCTTTCTTTCTGATGGTGGCCGACACGCGCTTCCAGGTCACCCAGCCGCTGCGCTCCGCGCTGGCCACGCTCCTGCTCCCGGTGGAGCGCGCGTTGCTGGCGCCCCTCGAGGCCTGGCGCGCGGCAAGAGACTACCTGGACGGCGCGGCGGGCCTGCGCCAGCGCGAGAGCGACGCGCAGCGCCAGGTGGCCCTGCAGTCCGAGCGCGTGGCACGGGTGGATCGGCTCGAGGCCGAGAACGAAGGCCTGCGGGCCCTGCTCGGCCTGCGCGCCCAGTTCACGGTGCGCAGCGTGGCGGCCGAGGTGCTCTACGAGGCCCCCGACCCCTACACGCGCCGCATCGTCATCGACCGCGGATCGAGGGACGGCGTCGTGGCGGGCTCGCCGGTGGTCGATGCCGCCGGCGTGCTGGGTCAGGTCACGCGGGTTCATCCACTGGCCTCGGAGGTCACCCTGCTCACCGACAAGGACGCGGCCATTCCCGTGCTCAACACCCGCACCCGCACCCGCGCGGCGGCCTATGGCGATCCGGCGAGTGTGGCGGCCGGCGCCGGGATGGAGCTGCGCTTTCTGGCGAGCAATGCCGATGTCCAGCCGGGCGATGTGATGCACACCTCGGGCGCGGACGGCGTCTACCCGCTTGGCCTGGGCGTGGCCCGGGTCGTGTCGGTGGACCCGCAGGCCGGGTCGACCTTCGCGAAGGTGAGGCTCGCACCGATCGCCCAGCCCGACACCGCCCGCCATGTGCTGGTGCTGGAGCCCATCGGCCTGCAGCTGCCACCCCGGCCGGTGGAGCCGGCGGCGAATGCGGCGTCGTCCGGCCGCCGCGCGGCCCGCACCGGCAGTGGCCGGCCTGCGGCACCGGGGGTGCGACCATGACACGCTCTCAGCCCGCCGTTCAGGGGGCCTGCCACCGCCCGCCGACTTTGCCAAGGGCCTGGTCATGATCATGCCGCGCGGTGCCGACCAGCTCCTGCTGCCGGTCAATCCCTTGTTCATGTGGGGCTCGCTGCTGCTGGCGCTGGGCTTCGACCTCATGCCGTTTGGGCGCGTCGCGTCGCGGCCCGATCTGCTCGCGCTCGCGCTCGTGTTCTGGAACGTGCACCAGCCGCGGCGCGTCGGGGTCGGCGCGGCCTTCTTCTTCGGCCTGCTGATGGATGTGCACCAGGGCGCACTGCTGGGCCAGAACGCGCTGGCCTACACGCTGCTGAGCTATTTCGCCATCACCATCCACCGCCGGCTGCTGTGGTTCAGCGTGCCGGCGCAGGCGCTGCAGATCCTGCCGCTCTTCGCGGCAGCGCACGCGACCTCGCTGATCGTGCGTCTGGTCACCGGCAGCACGGCCCCGGGTTGGGGGCTGTTGCTGGCGCCGCTGTTCGAGGCCGCGCTCTGGCCCCTGGCCAGCCTGCTGCTGCTCGCGCCGCAGCGTCGCGCGCCGGACCGCGACGAGAACCGGCCGCTGTGACCGTCGCGCCCGCGCGCCCGACGCCATGACCGAACTCAGGGACCTGGGCCGGGAGCTCGCTGGCTTTCGCCTGCGCCTGCTGGCCGCCGGGCTGATGGTGTTGATCGGTTTCGGCCTGCTGGTGGCCCGGCTGGTGCACCTGCAGGTGCTGCGCCATGACGAACTCTCCACCCGGGCGGAGAGCAACCGCATCGCGGTGTTGCCGGTGGCCCCCAATCGCGGGTTGATCCTCGACCGCAACGGTGTCGTGCTGGCAAGCAACTACGCGGCCTACACGCTCGAGATCACGCCCTCACGGGTGGAGGACCTCGAGGCCACCATCGACGCCCTGGCCGAGGTGGTGAGCATCGAGCCGCGCGACCGCAAGCGCCTGCGTCGGCTGCGCGAGGACGGCCGCAGCTTCGACTCGCTGCCGATCCGCACCCGACTGAGCGACGAGGAGGTGGCCCGCTTCACCGCGCAGCGCTTCCGCTTCCCTGGCGTGGACCTGCAGGCGCGCCTGTTCCGCAGCTATCCCTTCGGCGAGGTCGGCAGCCATGTGCTCGGCTACATCGGCCGCATCAACCCGGCCGAGCAGGCAGCCATCGAGGACGGCGAGGATGCCGCCAATTACCGCGGCACCGACTACATCGGCAAGCTCGGCATCGAGCAGAAGTACGAGACCGAGCTGCACGGCATCACGGGCTTCGAGCAGGTCGAGACCTCGGCGGGTGGGCGCCCGGTGCGGCGCCTGCGGGCCGGTGCACCGACCCCCGGCCAGACGGTGCACCTGTCGATCGACATCAAGCTGCAGGCGCTGGTCGAGCAGCTCTTCGGTGACCGGCGCGGCGCGCTGGTGGCCATCGATCCGGGCTCGGGCGAGGTGCTGGCCTTCGTCAGCAAGCCGACCTTCGATCCCAACCTCTTTGTCGACGGCATCGACTCCGAGAGCTGGAAGGCCCTCAACGAGGATATTGACAAACCCCTGCTCAACCGCGCGTTGCGCGGAACCTACCCGCCAGGCTCGACCTTCAAGCCCTTCATGGCGATCGCCGCGCTCCACAGCGGCAAGCGGGCCGCGGACACGGTCATCCATGACACGCTGAGCTTCACTTTCGGGGGTCGCGTCTTCAAGAGCCCTGAGAACGAGCGGGGCGGCATGATGGACATGCGGCGCTCCATCGTCGAGTCCAGCAATGTCTACTACTACAGCCTGGCCAACGAGATGGGCGTGGACCTGATCCACGAGCAGCTCGGGCCCCTGGGCTTCGGGCGCAAGACCGAGATCGACCTCCTCGGCGAGGTCACCGGCCTGTTGCCCAGCACCGACTGGAAGCGCCGCGCCTACAAGCGCCCCGAGCAGCAGAAATGGTATGCCGGGGAGACCATCTCGTTGGGCATCGGGCAGGGCTACAACAACTTCACCATGCTGCAGATGGCCTCGGCCACCGCCACGCTGATTTCCGGCGGTCAGCGGTTCAGGCCGCGGCTCGTGCGCGAGATCGAGGATGTCGTCACGCGGGAGACGCGGCGCACGGCCAGCGATGCGCTGCCGCCACTGGCGTTCAAGCCGGAGCATGTGCGGGTGATTCGCGAGGCGCTGCACGGGGTGACGCTCGAGGGCACCTCGCGCGCCGCCTTTGCGGGTGCGCCGTACGCCTCGGGCGGCAAGACCGGCACCTCCCAGGCCGTCGGCTTGCGGCAGGGCGAGAAGTACAACGCCTCCAAGGTCGAGGAGCATCGCCGGGACCACTCGCTCTACATGGCCTTCGGGCCGCTGGAGGCGCCGGCCGTGGCGTTGGCGGTGATCGTCGAGAACGCCGGCTTCGGCTCGACCTCGGCGGCGCCGATCGCGCGGCGCGTGCTCGATTACGTGGTGAGCGGGCGCTACCCCAGCGAGGAGGACATCGCCGCCGTGCGCCAGGGCGCGGCGACCGCGCCCATCGGCGTGCCGCGGCGCGCGGTGGATGTGCCCGTGAGCCCGGTACTGCCCGGCGCCCTGGCGCTGGGCGGGGTGTCACCATGAAGTCCACCTTCGACCGCCCCTCGCCGTGGCGTCTCGTCAGCATGGCTTTTCGGGGCTTCGACGGCCCCTTGACGCTGGCGGTCCTGCTGCTCGCCGCCGCCGGCCTGCTGGTCATGTACTCGGCCGGCTACGACCACGGCACCCGCTTCATCGACCATGGCCGCAACATGCTGATCGCCGCGGGGGTGATGTTCGCCGTGGCGCAACTCTCACCGCAGCGGCTGGCCCAGCTGGCCGTGCCGCTCTACGCCGCGGGGGTGCTGCTGCTGGTGGCGGTGGCCTTGTTCGGCATCACCAAGAAAGGGGCGACCCGCTGGCTCGACCTGCAGGTGACGGTGATCCAGCCCAGCGAGATCCTCAAGATCGCCATGCCGCTGATGCTGGCCTGGTGGTTCCAGCGCCGCGAGGGGCAGCTGCGCGTTGTGGACTTCCTGGTGGCCGGCGGCCTGCTGCTGCTGCCGGTGGCGCTGATCGCGAAGCAGCCCGACCTCGGCACGGCGCTGCTGGTGCTGGCCGCCGGGGTCTACGTGATGTTCTTCGCCGGGCTGAGCTGGAAGCTGATCCTGCCGGTGGTGGCCTTGGCGGCGGTGGCCGTCTTCGCGCTCGTCGTGTTCGGCGACCCGCTTTGCCAGCCCGGGGTGGACTGGCGCATCCTGCACGATTACCAGAAGCACCGCGTCTGCACGCTGCTGGACCCGGGCAAGGACCCGCTCGGCAAGGGGTTCCACATCATCCAGGGCATGATCGCGATCGGCTCAGGCGGCCTGTGGGGCAAGGGCTTCATGAACGGCACCCAGACGCATCTGGAGTTCATCCCGGAGCGGACCACCGACTTCATCTTTGCTGCGCTGTCCGAGGAATTCGGACTGGCCGGTTGCCTGACTCTGCTGGGCGGCTTCACCTTCCTGATCCTGCGCGGCCTGGTGATCGCCAGCGAGGCGCCCACGCTGTTCTCGCGCCTGCTGGCGGGGGCGGTGACGCTGAGCTTCTTCACCTATGCCATGGTCAACATGGGCATGGTCAGCGGCATCCTGCCGGTGGTCGGCGTGCCGCTGCCCTTCATCAGCTACGGCGGCACCGCCATGGTGACGCTCGGCCTGGGGCTGGGCATCCTGATGTCGGTGGCGCGCAGCAAGCGCCTGATGCAGAGTTGACGCCGGCGCCGCCGTGGCCGCTGCATGCCCTCAGGGGTGAACCTCGTGGGGGTCGGTGCGCTCCCGACCGTGGTGCAGCGGGGGCGCTGTGGCGGGCAGGCAGGGGAAGCGCAGCGTGAACCGGGCGCCTGGGGTCGCCGACTCCGGCAGCGGCGGCTCGCGGGTCGCGCTCAGGTCCAGCGAGGCTTGGTGCTGGCGGGCGATCTCGGCCACGATGGCCAGCCCCAGACCGGAACCATCGACCGGGGTGCCGAGCGTGCGGTAGAACGGCTGGAAGACCAGCGCGCGTTCCGAGGGTGCGATGCCCGGACCCGAATCCTCGACCTGCAGCACCACCACCTGGCCGAAGGGGTCATCGACCATGCGCACGGTCACCGTGCCGCCAGCCGGTGTGTAGCGGATGGCGTTGTCCACCAGGTTGATGATCATTTCGTGCAGCAGGATGGGGTGACCCCGGATCAACCGGCGTGTCGGCGCCACGGCCACCCAGCCATCGGCGCCCGGCCCTTCGTAACCCAGGTCGATGCGGCGCTCCAGCGCCAGCGGCACCAGCTCACGCACCGTTTCGGTGGCGAGCTCGGCCAGGTCGAGTGGCACCGCCCGCGTGCTCGTCCCGCCGTCCTCGGCCCGCGCCATCGCCAGCAGCTGGTTGACCATGTGGGCGGCCCGCTGGCTGGACAGGGCGATCTGCTGCAGCGATCGCTTCAGCGCCTCGGGCTCACGCTCGCCGAGGTCGATCTCGCGCTGCGCCAGCTCGGCCTGGGTGCGCAGGCCGGCGAGCGGGGTCTTCAGCTGGTGGGCCGCGTCGGCCAGGAAGCGCTTCTGGGCGGCAAACGACTGATCCAGCCGCGCCAGCAGGTCGTTGATCGCCCTCACCAGCGGTGACACCTCCTCGGGCGCCTCGGTCTCGTCGATGGGGCTCAGGTCGTCGGCGGCGCGGCGCCGGATGCGCTGCTGCAGCTCACCGAGCGGCGCGATGCCGCGCGCCAGCGCCAGCCACACCAGCAGCACGGCCAGCGGCAGGATCACGAACTGCGGCAGGATCACGCCCTTGATGATCTCGGTGGCCAGCTGCGAGCGCTTGTTGAGCGTCTCGGCGACCTGGATCAGCGGCATCCCGCCCAGCCCGGGCCCGGGGGCCACCCAGAGGTAGGCCACCCGCACCGGTTCGCTGCCGATCTCGTCGTCGCGAAACCGCAGCTCACCGGGCGGTGAACGCAGCTCCTCGCCCGGGACCCGCAGCGTGCGGTCGCCGCTCAGGAGCTCGCCGCGCGCGCCCAGCACCTGGTAGTAGACCGTGTCGGCCTCGTCGGCCCGCAGCAGCTGGGCCGCACTGGCCGAGAGCGCGAAACGCAGGCTGGGCGGCGGCGGCAGCAGGGCCTTGGCCGCGGAGCGGTCCTTCGGGGCCTCGCGCACCACCTGCATCTGCAGCGCCAGCGCGCGGGCCATGTCGCCGAGGGCGCGGTCGTGAGGCCGGTTCGCGATGCCCTGAGCCACCACCCAGGTCAGCGCCACGCTCATGGGCCACAGCAGCAGCAGCGGCGCGAGCATCCAGTCGAGGATCTCGCCGAAGAGGGAGCGCTGTTCGCGGGGAAAGGGCATGGGCGGCGCGCGCCAGGTCAGGCATCAGGGCAAGGGCTCAAGACCCCGCATCCCGGCGCTCAGCCCGCGATCTTCTCCAGGCAGTAGCCCAGCCCGCGGACGGTGGCGATGCGAACAGGGCCCTGCTCAATCTTCTTGCGCAGGCGGTGGATGTAGACCTCGATCGCGTTGTTGCTGACCTCGTCGCCCCACTCGCACAGGCGCTCCACCAGCTGGTCCTTGCTGACCAACCGGCCGGCGCGCTGCAGCAGCACCTCCAGCAGCGAGAGCTCCCGGGCCGACAGCTCGACCATCTGCTCGTTGAGATAGACCACGCGGCCGCCGGCGTCCAGGGTCAACGGACCATGGCGGATGACGTTGGAGGCCGTGCCCAGGCCGCGGCGCGTCAAGGCGCGCACCCGGGCCTCCAGCTCCTGCAGCGCAAAGGGCTTGGCCATGTAGTCGTCGGCGCCGAGGTCCAGGCCCTTGACGCGCTCGTCCACGCTGTCGGAGGCGGTGAGGATCAGCACCGGCGTGGCCGTGCCCCGCCCCCGCATGCGCCTGAGCACCTCCAGCCCGTGCAGCCGGGGCAGCCCGAGATCGAGAATCACCATGTCGAACTCGTGGTCGGCGAGCGCGGCATCCGCCTCGCTGCCGCTGGCCACATGCTCGACGGCATAGCCGCCCTTGCGCAGCGTGCGCAGCAGGCCGTCGGCCAGCACCTGGTCGTCCTCGGCAATCAGGATCTTCATGCCTTGTCTCCTCCGATCGGGCGGCTCGTGCGGCCACCTCGTCAAGTGCGATTCTGGCGCCGGGGTGGTTTTTTGTCGCCACCAAAAACTACTGGACAAACGTACAGCTTCGACCATAATGACTTCACAACGGAGATCGCCATGGATGCCAATGTCAAATCCCTGAACACCGAAAAAGCCAAAGCCCTGCAGGCCGCTCTCGCCCAGATCGAGAAGCAGTTCGGCAAGGGCACCATCATGCGCCTGGGCGAGGGCGAGGTCATCGAGGACATCCAGGTGGTCTCCACCGGTTCTCTCGGCCTGGACATCGCGCTGGGCGTCGGCGGCCTGCCGCGCGGCCGGGTGGTCGAGATCTACGGTCCGGAGTCCTCGGGCAAGACCACCCTCACGCTGCAGGTCATCGCCGAGATGCAGAAACTCGCCGGTACCTGTGCCTTCATCGATGCCGAGCATGCGCTCGACATCCAGTACGCCCAGAAGCTCGGCGTCAACCTGCAGGAGCTGCTGATCTCCCAGCCCGACACCGGCGAGCAGGCCCTCGAGATCGTCGACTCGCTGGTGCGATCCGGCTCGGTCGACCTGGTGGTCATCGACTCGGTGGCGGCACTCACGCCCAAGGCCGAGCTCGAGGGCGAGATGGGCGACTCCCTGCCCGGCCTGCAGGCCCGCCTCATGAGCCAGGCGCTGCGCAAGCTCACCGCCACCATCAAGAAGACCAACACCATGGTCATCTTCATCAACCAGATCCGCATGAAGATCGGCGTGATGTTCGGCTCGCCCGAAACCACCACCGGCGGCAATGCGCTGAAGTTCTACGCCTCGGTGCGCCTGGATATCCGCCGCATCGGCAGCATCAAGAAGGGCGAGGAGGTCATCGGCAACGAGACCAAGGTCAAGGTCGTCAAGAACAAGGTGGCGCCGCCCTTCAAGACGGCTGAGTTTGACATCCTCTTCGGCGAAGGTGTCTCCCGGGAAGGCGAGATCGTC
Organism: uncultured Methylibium sp.; assembly: GCA_903889735.1. GTDB lineage: Bacteria > Pseudomonadota > Gammaproteobacteria > Burkholderiales > Burkholderiaceae_C > Methylibium. The sequence goes on along the minus strand of CAISYQ010000037.1, from coordinate 1,465 downwards.
GACATGGGCGTGGTCGCCAAGGTGGTCGAGAAATCTGGCTCCTGGTATGCCTACAACGGCGAGAAGATCGGCCAGGGCAAGGACAACGCGCGCGAGTTCCTGCGCGAGAACCCCGACCTCGCCCATGAGATCGAGAACAAGATCCGCGAGTCCCTCGGCATCTCGCTGTTGCCCAGCATCGAGGTCGAGGTGCCCAAGCCGAGCAAGAAGGCTGCCGGCGAGTGAGCGGCGGCCGGCCTCCAGCCACGCTGAAGGCCCGCGCGCTCGCCTGCGTGGCGCAGCGCGAACACAGCCGCACCGAACTGCGCCGCAAACTCCTCAGCCATCTGGCCCGGGCCTCGCGCGCAGCCGCTGAATCGGGCTTGAAGGGTGCGGGAGCAACCGAAGAGAGCGCCACCGAAGGGGGCTGCGCCGAGGACAACCCCCCACCAGACGCCGAGCAACAGGTCGATCAGCTGCTCGACTGGCTGGCCGAGAAGGATCTGCTGAGCGCCGAGAGATTTGTCGAAACCCGCGTGAGCGCGCGCAGCGGCCGCTTTGGCAACCAGCGCATCCGGCAGGAGCTCGCGCAGCATGGGGTCGAGCTCGATGTCGACACCGCAGAGCAGCTCAAGCTCACCGAGCAAGCGCGCGCGCACGCCGTCTGGGCCAAGCGCTTCGGAGCGGTGGCACCGGATGCCGCTGGGCGGGCCAAGCAGATGCGTTTCCTGGCCGCCCGCGGTTTCGGGGCCGAGGCGATCCGGCGCATCGTGGAAGGTCGGGATGAGGGCGGGCGGGAGGATTGAGCGTCGCGGGTGGCGTCCGGACCCTGCGCCGCGCAGACCCGGACCCAGCGTCAGCGGCCCAGCATCAGCCGGATGTTCTGGACCGCCGCGCCGGACGCGCCCTTGCCGAGGTTGTCGAGCCGGGCAACCAGCAGGGCCTGGCCCCGTGGCGCATTGCCGTACACCCGCAATTCGAGCCGGTTGGTGTCGTTCAGCGCCTCGGGCTCAATCTTGCCGCCCTCGGCCTCCAACCGATGCGCGGGTATCACCGTGACGAACCCGCAGCCTTGGTAATGCGCAGCCAAGGCCGCCGCCAAGTCCCCGGGCTGGGGTGACCCGTTCAGCAGGTCCAGGTGCAAGGCAATCTGCACCAGCATTCCTTGGCGGAAATTCCCCACGCTCGGCACGAAGATGGGCCTGCGCGTCAGGCGGCCGTAGTGCTGCAGCTCGGGCAGGTGCTTGTGCTCCAGACCCAGGCCGTAGAGCTCGAACGGGGGCGGTTGCACGGCAGGCTCGGCGGCCTCGTAGGCCTCCACCATCGCCCGGCCGCCGCCCGAGTAGCCGCTCACGGCGTGCACCGCGAGGGGGTAATCGGTAGGTAGTAATCCGGCATCCACCAGGGGGCGCAACAGGGCGATGGCGCCGGTTGGGTAGCAGCCCGGGTTGGCCACGCGGCGCGCCTGCGCCACGGCCTGGGCCTG
>CAISYQ010000036.1 GCA_903889735.1 uncultured Methylibium sp. | reverse complement strand
TGGAGGGCGCAGGCGGGGCGAGTCTCAGATCAGGCGGGGGAGTGTGACGGCGTGCGGCGGGCGTGGGGCGGTCTGCGCATGATGCGGGCGGCCGGGGCGTTCAGCCGGTGGAGCCGAAGCCCGCGGCGATGCAGTTGATCGACAGCAGCAGCGCGCGGCGCAGGGGCTCGCGCTTGACCTCGTCGGTGGCGGCGCGAAACTCACGCAGGAGTGCGACCTGCTGCCGGCCCACGCGGTTGATGATGGGCAGCCGATCTTGCAGGCGGCGGTCGAAGTCGGGGAAGCGCGCACCGGGGCGGGGGGAACCGCTCAGGCGCAGGACCTCGGCCACGGTCAGCCGGTACTCGCGCTCGATCAGCGCAAAAACCTCATCGCGCAGCGCCGGGTCGGCAACCAGGCTGCTGTAGTCCCGGGCGATCTCCATGTCCACCACGGCCAGCGTCTTCTCGACCTCATCGATGATCAGCCGGAACAGCCGCGAGTCCTCGAACATGCGCGCCAGCAGCGCCTCGCCGCTGGCACCGCGCACTTCGCGGAAGGCCTGCAGGCTGCTGCCCACGCCGAACCAGCCGGTGACCAGGTGGCGGTTCTGCGCCCAGGCGAACACCCAGGGGATGGCGCGCAGCTCGGCCAGCGACTTCACGCCGAAGCGCCGCGCCGGGCGGGAGCCGATGTTGAGCAGGGAGATCTCTTCCAGCGGGCTTGCCTCCTGGAAGTAGCCGACGATGCCGGGGTGGGAGATCAGGCCCACGTAGGCCGCGTGCGAGGCCCCCGACAGCGCCTCCAGGGCGTCGTCGAATTCCGGGTGGCTGGCGGCCGGGCCCGACCCGCTGCGCAAGGCGTGGTCGAAGACGCTGGCCGCGAGCAGCTCGGCGTTGTGCGCCGCCGTGCCACGGTTGGCGTACTTGGTCGACACCACCTCGCCCTGTTCGGTGAGCCGGAACATGCCGCGGATCGATCCCGGGGGCTGCGCCCCGATGGCCCGGCCGGCCGGTAGGCCGCCGCGGCTGACCGAGCCGCCCCGGCCGTGGAAGAAGCCAACCGCGACACCGCTGTCCTGCCCCGCGGCGCTGAGCTGCACCTGCGCTTTGGAGAGCTCCCAGTTCGATGCGAAGAAGCCGCCGTCCTTGTTGGAGTCGGAGTAGCCGATCATCACCTCCTGCAGGTTGCCGTGGTTGCGCACCGATCGGCGCACCACCGGTACGGCCAGCAGTTCGCGCAGGATGGCGGGGGAGCGGCGCAGGTCGGTGATGGTCTCGAAGAGCGGCATGATCGGCAGCGCGCAGCGCTCCACGCCGTCCGGATCGGCGAAGAGGCCGGCCTGCTTGGCGAGCACATAGACGCCCAGCACGTCGGCCGCGTGCCGGGTCATGCTCAGGATCACGCTGCCCAGGCCGTCGCGGCCGCCGCGTTGCACCGCTTCCCGCGCCAGCATGAAGAGCCCCACGGTTTCGAGCACGGCCTCGGGCGCGTCCGCGAGCTCGCGCGGCGTGCTGCGCGGGCGCTCGAGTTCGGCGAGCAGCCACTCCTTCCCGGCGCTCGATTCGGGGGCGGGTGGCGGGGTGACAGGCTGGCCCTGGGCGCGCTGGTCGATCGCCCACAGGCATTCCAGTGCCTGGGTGGTGCGGGTGGAGTTTTCTCGCAGGTCGAGTCTGACGGTCGCGAAGCGGAACACCTCGACCTGGCGCCGCAGCGGCCTCACCGTGCCGCGGGCCAGATCCGCGCATCGGGCCGCGGTCAGGGCGCTTTCCAGCACCTCAAGGTCCCGGATCAGGGCCTCAGCGCCCTCGTAAACCGGGGCGCTGCCTTCTGCCCCTGGGGCCGCATCGCGCGCCAGCGTGCTCTCGAGCCGCAGGCTCATGCAGGCCAGGAACTGCCGCAGTGGCTCGCCCGGGTTGCGGCGTGCGATGCCCTCGCCGTCAGCGCTGTTGTCCAGGGCCTCAGACAGCGCCGAATGGAAGTCAGCGGGCAAGGCCAGCGAGTCCCGGCTGATGGAGAGCGCACGTGCCAGCTCGGTCAGTTGAAGGTGGTGGCGGCGCAGAGCGGCCCGGCGGGTCTCGGCCAGGGCCGCGCGGGTCACGGCATTGGTGACGAAGGGGTTGCCATCGCGGTCACCTCCCACCCAGGAACCGAACTCGAGGAAGGCCGGCACCGGCACCCGGCCGGCACCGTACTGCGCGTCCAGCACCTGCTCGGCCCGGGCGATCAGCTCGGGCACCACCTCGAACAGGGTCTCGTTGAAGAAGTGCAGGCTCCAGGCCACCTCCTGTGCCACCGTGGGCTTCTCGAGGCGCAGCTCGCCGGTGAGCCAAAGCAGCTCGATCTCCTGGCGCAGGTGGTCGATGAGCTGGCCGCGCTCGCGCGGTGTCCAACGAGGCGACTCCAACTCCATCAGCTGCCGGTAGATGCGGCGGTGGAGCTCGAGCACAGTGACGCGCTTGGCCTCGGTCGGGTGGGCCGTGATCACGGGCCGGATCTTCAGGCTGCCGATCACGGCGGCAAACTGCTCGGCCGTCACCCCGCGAGCCGCCGCTTCAGCCACCACCCGCGCCAGCGTGCCCTCGACATGGGCCGGCCCGAATTCGGTCTCGGTCTGGCGTCGGCGCCGCATGCCGGCGTTCTGCTCGGCGATGCTGAGCAGCTGAAACATGATGCCCTGGGCCTGCAGCGCGCGGGCCGCTTGCTGGGGCGAGGCGGCCGACGCCATGCCGGCCGATGCGATCAGCCGAGCAGTCTCGGGCTCATGGCGCTCGATGACCTCGTTCAGCAGCGAGAACAGGAGGGTGATCGCCTCGGCCTTGAAGACGTCCTGGCTCGCGCCGTCTGCGGTCGAGTCCAGGGGCAGTGCGGCTGGCAGGGTGTGGGTGGGCACGTCGCGGCTCCAGTTGTTGGGGAAGCGCCACCCGGGCCTCAGCGTCGTGCTGAGCGGGCGGTGCGGGGGAGGGCGGCGGGCGAGGACAGGGGCGGAGGGCAGCGACCGAGCCGGGGTCAGTGCCCGCGCAGTCAGCGGCGGCTGGACATCAGCGCAGCCACGGTGCTGCCCAGCTCACCGGCGCTCGGCGCGACAGTCAGGCCGTAGGACTTCATGATCTCGGCCTTCTCGGCAGCGGAGTCGCCCAGCGCCGAGATGATGGCCCCGGCATGGCCCATGCGTCGGCCCTTCGGGGCGGTGAGGCCGGCCACATAACCCACGACCGGTTTGCTCATGTGCTCCTTGACCCAGGCCGAGGCTTCGGCCTCTTGAGGGCCGCCGATCTCGCCGATCATGACGACCACATGGGTTTCGGGGTCGGCCTCGAAGAGCTTGAGGTGGTCGAGGAAGGAACTGCCGTTGATCGGGTCACCACCGATGCCCACGCTGGTGGACACGCCCAGGCCCAGCAGCTTGAGCTGCGCGGCGGCCTCGTAGCCCAGCGTGCCTGAGCGCGAGACGATGCCCACATGGCCCTGCTGGTAGATGTGCCCGGGCATGATGCCCAGCATGGCCTTGCCCGGACTGATGATGCCCGCGCAGTTGGGGCCCACCATCATGGTGCGGCGCTCCTTGGGGTAGCGCATCAGGAAGCGCTTGACGCGCATCATGTCCTGGGCCGGGATGCCGTCGGTGATCGAGCACACCAGCCTGACTCCGGCGTCGGCGGCTTCCATCAGCGCATCGGCGCAGAAGGCGGGCGCCACGAAGGTGATGCTGGCATCGGCGCCGGTGGCCTTGACCGCGTCCTTGACGGTGTCGAAGACCGGCAGCCCGAGGTGGGTGCTGCCGCCCTTGCCGGGCGTGACGCCACCGACAACGTTCTTGCCGTAGGCGATCATTTCCTTGGCGTGAAAGGTCCCCTTGTCGCCAGTGAAACCCTGGACGAGGATGCGGGACTGCTCATTGATGAGGATGGCCATGTCGTGTCTCCGTGTCTCTTCAAGAGGTGTCAGCGCGCCGCGGCGGTGGAGGCCGCGCGAAAACTCTTGGCGGCCTCCACGGCCTTGTCCGCGGCTTCGGTCAGCGAGTCGGCGCTGATGATGGGCAGCCCGCTCTCCTGGATGATCCGGCGCCCTGCCTCCTCGTTGGTGCCCGAGAGCCGCACGATCAGCGGGACCTTGATCTCGATGGATTGGCAGGCCTGCACCACGCCCTGGGCGATCCAGTCGCAGCGGTTGATGCCGGCGAAGATGTTCACCAGGATGGCCTTCACGTTGGCGTCCGAGAGCACCAGCCGAAAGGAATGGGCCACCCGCTCGGGCGAGGCCCCGCCGCCTACGTCGAGGAAGTTCGCGGGCGCGCCGCCGGCGTACTTGATCGTGTCCATCGTGGCCATGGCCAGGCCGGCGCCGTTGATGATGCAGCCGATGTCACCGTCCAGCCCCACGTAGTTGAGGTTGTGTTCGGCGGCCTGGGCCTCGCGAGGGTCCTCCTGCGAGGCATCCCGCATGGCCGAGACCTCGCGCTGGCGGAACATCGCGTTGTCGTCGAAGGACATCTTGGCGTCCAGCGCCAGCACCCGGTCGTCCTTGGTCACCACCAGCGGGTTGATCTCGACCATGGTCGCATCGAGGTCGCGGAAGGCCCGGTACACGCCCATGATGCAGGTCACGGCGCGTGCCACCTGCTTGATGTTCAGGCCCAGGCCGAAGGCGATTTCGCGGGCCTGGAAGGCCTGCAGGCCCACCGCGGGCTCGACCACCACCTGGATGATCTTCTCGGGGGCCGTGTGGGCCAACTCCTCGATCTCCATGCCGCCTTCGGCCGAGGCGATCACCCGCACCCGCTCGGCCTTGCGGTCCAGCACGATGCCGAGGTAGAGCTCGCGCTCGAAGGGCTCGGCCACCTCGATGTAGACGCGCTGCACCGGCTTGCCTTCCGGTCCGGTCTGCCCGGTCACCAATCGCTTGCCCAGCAGTTCGCGGGCGGCCTTCTCGACCTCGCTGTAGGTGCGGCACAGCCTGATGCCGCCGGCCTTGCCGCGCGCGCCGGAGTGGATCTGCGCCTTGACGGCCCAATGCCAGCCGCCGAGCTCGTTGGCGTTGTAGACGGCCTGGTCGACGCTGAAGGCCACTGTGCCCTTGGGCATCGGCACGCCGAAGCCAGCCAGCAGTTCCTTGGCCTGGTACTCGTGAATGTCCATGGATGTTTCCCTCTTTTGAGCCTGTGATCGCGGGGCAAGGCTGGGTACGTTGTATTCGTGTCCCCCGACACCCGCTCAAAAGATTGGACGCGTCGCAGCGTCGGCGGCTTGCGCTTCAAGCTGCATATTGAGAGGGGGTTTTTCGGGTGTTTCTAGGGGTGAGGTGTTCAGAGGTGACCGGATGTCAAAACACTTGCACCTTTGAGCGGTGGAATCGCCCCGGAGCTCGCGCCGTGATCCGGATCGCCGACCGCCGGTGGGTGCCCCGGGTGGCTCGCTGCCCCGGGCGAAAAGGGGGAGAGGCTGGCGACGTGTCCCATGACGAAACAGTCGGCAATGCCTGGTCGAACGGACTGGGATGCCCAGGACGATGGCCTGATCGGTCGACCGGCACGCAGATTTCCCGCCGGGGTTGTGCGGGGTTGTGCGCAGTGCATATATGAACGAAATTGCTCAATCACCCATTCGGCCGGAACGTGTAATGACTGGCAATAGAGCAATGAGGCCATGCCGCATTGCCAGGCTCGGCTAGCCCTGGGCCTC
>CAISYQ010000035.1 GCA_903889735.1 uncultured Methylibium sp. | reverse complement strand
GGATTCGGACGAAGCGGCGGACATGCGCAGGCGGACATCAGAGGCCGCTGAAGCACTTCAGCGGCAGGGTGCGGGGTTGGGCGGGTGGACCGGAGAAAGGGATGGGGGAAGGGGAAGCGATCCGGTGGGCTGAGAAAGTGAATGCGAACCATCGCTTCCTCACCTGATTATCGGCCGGGGTGATGCCAACAAGAGGCCACCGCACCCTTCCTTCGTGCCCCGTTCTCACCCTCCCTTCCTATACTGGAAGGCCGAAATCCCGAGACCATCGATGAGGATCAGCTTGCTCGGCACTGGATTGATGGGCGCGCCCATGGCGCGCCGCTTGTGCACGGCCGGCTTGCCGGTGACGGTGTGGAACCGCACCAAGACCCGGGCCGAGCCCCTCGCTGCCTGCGGCGCGCGGATCGCTGACAGCGTGGTCGATGCTGTCCGTGACGCCGACGCCGTGATCACCATGCTCGAGCATGGCGAGGCGGTCGAGGACCTGCTGTTCGCCCAGGGGCTGCTCGGGGCGATGTCGCCAGGATCGCTGTTGGTGGACATGAGCTCCATCCGGCCGGCCCAGGCGCGAGCCCATGCCCAGGCGCTGGGCTCGAGCGGCGTGGCGCACCTGGACGCGCCGGTCTCGGGCGGCACGCTGGGCGCCGAGGCCGGCACGCTGGCCATCATGGTGGGCGGGGTGGCGAGCGACTTCGCCCGCGCTGCCGCCGTCTTTGCACCATTGGGCCGGGCCACGCATGTCGGCCCCCACGGCGCGGGCCAGCTGGCCAAGCTCGCCAACCAGATGATCGTCGGCATCACCATCGGCGCGGTGGCCGAGGCCCTGCTGCTGGCCGAGCGCGGTGGCGCCGACCCCGCCCGGGTGCGCGAAGCCCTGCGCGGCGGCTTTGCCGACAGCCGCATCCTCGAGGTCCACGGCCAGCGGATGGTGGAGCGCGATTTTGCCAAGCGCGCCGCCGTGACCGTGCAGCTCAAGGACCTGCGCAACGCCCTGGCCACCGGCGCCGAGCTCGGCTTCGAGGCGCCCATCACCCAGCTCTTCGAGCAGCTCTACGGCAGCACCGCCGATCACGGCTGGGGCGACGCCGACCACGCTGGCCTGTGGCTGGAACTGGCGCGGCGCAACGGCATCGCCTGAGCGTCCCCAGCGAATCCGGCGGGCGCGGCCCGCCAGCTCCGTGACTCATTTCAGGCAAACGGATCGCACCTGCTTCATGTCGGTGAAGCCCTGCAGCACCTTCTCGATACCGTCCATCTTCAAGGTTCGCATGCCCTGGCCCAGCGCACAGGCCAGGATCTCGGGCACACGGGCGCTCTGCTGGATCAACTGCTTGACCTCGTCGCTGCCCACCAGCAGCTCGTGCAGACCGATGCGGCCGCGGTAACCGGTGCCCTGGCAGGCCGGGCAGCCCTGGGCGCGGTAGAGCGTGATGGCGCCGTCGACGTCGTACTGACGCCACTCGGCCGCCACGCTGGCGCGGGCGGCCGCCGGGTCCGCCGCCCAGGCCGGGGTGCGGGTGAGCTCGGCGCAGTATTCGCTGAGCAGTTGCTCGAGCTCGGCGGCATCCGGCTGGTAGGCCTGCCGGCAGTCCTTGCACACCCGGCGCGCCAGGCGCTGCGCCAGCACGCCGAGCAGCGCATCGGCAAAGTTGAAGGGCTCCATGCCCATGTCCAGCAGGCGCACCACCGACTCGACCGCCGAATTGGTGTGCAGTGTCGAGAGCACCAGATGGCCGGTCAGCGAGGCCTCCACCGCCGTGCCGGCGGTCTCGGTGTCGCGCATCTCACCGACCATGATCACGTCCGGGTCGGCGCGCAGGAAGGCCCGCATGATGGTGACGAAATCAATGCCCGCCTTGCGGTTCACCTGCACCTGGCGCAGCCCGTTCTGGGTGATCTCCACCGGGTCCTCGGCGGTCCAGATCTTGGTCTCGGGGCGGTTCAGGTGGTGCAGCACGGAGTGCAGCGTGGTGGTCTTGCCCGAACCCGTCGGACCGCAGACCAGGAACAGGCCATAGGGCTTGCCCACGCAGTCCTGCAGGCCGCGGTGGTTGCGCGGCGACAGGCCGATGCGGTCCAGCGGCAAGGGCTCGCCCGCCGCCAGGATGCGCATCACCACGTCCTCGGTGCCGCCCGCGGTGGGCAGCGTCGCTACCCGCAGCTCGATGTCCAGCGGCCCGAAGCGCCGGAACTTGATCTTGCCGTCCTGCGGCCGGCGGCGCTCGGAGATGTCGAGGTCGCACATGATCTTCAGGCGGGTGACCAGCGCGTTGCGAAAGGCGGCCGGCACCTCGATGTAGTTGATCAATGCGCCGTCCTTGCGCAGCCGCACGATGGTCTTGGCGCGGCCCGGCCGTGGCTCGATGTGGATGTCGGAGGCGCCTTGCTGGTGGGCCTCGACGATGATGCGGTTCACGAGCCGGACCAGCTCATTGTCCGAGGCGTCGGTCACCTCGTCGGCGCCCGTCTCGGTGGTCTCATCGCCATCCTGCAGGCCGGACAGCAAATCCGTCACCGAATCACTGGAAGCCGGATCGTCAAAGAAATCGCGCAACAGCTTGCCGAACTCGGCCTCGGTGGTCACCCGGTAGTCGATGGGGCGCTTGGGGAAGATGTTGTTGACCATCCTCGAGTTGCGCACATGGTCGGGGTCGGTACAGACGATCACCAGGCCCTGCGGGCCGTCGTCGATCGGCAGCCAGAGCTGGGTCTCCGCGAAATCGCGCCGCAGCTTGTGCCGCAGGTCCAGCACCTTGACGCTGTTTTCCCGGAAGGGCTCGTAAGCCACCCCGTAGAAGCGCGACAAGGCCGCCCCCAGCACTCCCAGGGGCAGCCGGTGGTCCTCGGCCAGCACCGCCTGTAGGGAACGCCCCGCCTCCCGGGCCGAGCGCTGCGCCGTCTCGAAGGGCACGCGGCCCAGCGTGCCGTCCTCGACCAGTGCCATCCAGGGCGTGCGCAGCGTCTCGGGCTGTTGGCGCCGGCGCCGCAAGGCCACGGACAGGGTCTGGGCCAGCTCGCGGGCACCATCCTGCACGATCTGGGGAAAGGCGCCGGTTCCCTTGAAATTCATCAGCTGGATCACGCCGAACAACTGCTGGTCCAGGCTCAAGGGCAGGACCAGCATCTGGCGCGAACGGTAGCCGGTGACGCTGTCCACCTCCTTCAGGAACTTCATTGAAGGAGCGATCCTGCGCAGTTCCGCCGAGTCGTAGACATCAGAGATGTTGACGACCTGCCGCGTCGCGCCCACGAAGCCCGCCACGCTGCGGTCGTCCACCGGCAGGCGGATGTCCTTGAACTGGCTCAGTCCGGTCTTGATACGCGACACGAGCTCGCGGCCGGTGGGGTCGACCTCGTAGAGGGTCATGCGGTCGGCCTGGAGCAGCTCGCAGATGTCCTGCGCCATGTCCAGCTGCCATTCCTCGACCCGGTCGGTCGAGTGGATGCGGTTCGACACCGCCTGCAACTGCTTGAGGAACAGCACCCGGTCGATGACCGTCGATATGCCACCTCCCGTCGCCGAACCGGTGGCCGGCATGCTGACTGAATCAACCATCGAGTCCTCCGCGGTCCATCCTTGCCTGCTTGCAAGTATCGGCCAGGAATTCGGGGGCCCTCGCCAATCCGAACCCGACCGGCTGGGGCGTCAGCTACACTTGGCGTCGGTGCGGGGGGGTAGCTCAGCTGGGAGAGCGTCGCGTTCGCAATGCGAAGGTCGGGAGTTCGATCCTCCTCCTCTCCACCACCATTCAAGAAAACCAACCTTCTGGGTTGGTTTTTTTTCGCCCGTTTTCCCCAATGTTGACGGGGGGTCTGGGCCATCCTGCGAATGACCTTTCACCAGACATCATGACCCCCACCCATGCCTTCTCAGCACGGCTGTGCCGCGTCCTCGGTGCAGCACTTGCTGCGGCGCTCGCCCTGGCGGCGTGCGGCGACTCACCCCCATCCCCCGAAACCGTGCTGGTGGGCAACACCCGGGGTCACAACGTCGTCAGCCTGAACAGCAGCACCGGCGCCTTTCTTGGCGATTTCATCGCGGCGGGCAGCGGTGGCCTGACGGACCCCGACGACCTTACCGTCGGCCCCGACGGGCATTTGTATGTCAGCAGCGGCACCCCCACCAGCGGACAGATCCTGCGCTACCACGGCAAGACCGGCGCCTTCATCGGCGTGTTTGCCCAGGGCAACGGCATGAAGCGCCCTTACGGTAATGCGTTCGGCCCTGATGGGCACCTGTATGTGGCGAGTTTTCGCAGCGACCAGATCCTGAAATTCGATGGCAAAACAGGGGCGTTCCTGGCCGTGTTTGCCCGCGGCGACGGCACCGCCGGCGGACTGCTCAATGGGCCCAACGACCTGTCCTTCGGCCCCGATGGCCGTCTGTACGTGACCACGCAGGGCAGCGTCGCCGATGGCAATGGCGGCATCACCTACCTGTTCGACAGCCAGATCCTGCGCTACAGCCTGCAAACCGGCGTGGGCGAGGTATTCGCGAGCGCCCCGCCACCCACGCCCAAAGGCAATGGCTACGTCAGCATCCTGGGGCTGGCCTGGGGACCCGACGGTCTGCTCTACACCACCGATTACGCGGGCGGCATCCGCAGTTACGACCCCCGTACCAGCCAGCTCCAGAAAACCATCGATACCGGCCCGCTCTTCGGCGGCAGCATCGCCACCACACTGGGCAGCCTGAGCATCATCGACAAGACGCTCTACGTGCCGGTGTTCAACGAAGACAACACCGGCATCGTCGCCAACGGCATGGCCACCTGCGACATCCTGGCGGCGACCTGCCGCCTGCAGATGCGCGACGACATCCACCTTGCGCGCCCGATCGGGATTGCGATCGCCCCCTGAAGGCAGTTGCCCTGCCCCCGACGGACGTCGTCAGGCAACCTTCGGTTCGCCTCGGAAAACGGCCGAATAAATGGGCCCGGAGATCACTCCGGACCCTTGGCTTGGTCGCGGTGGAGGAGAAGATGCATTGACCGGTGATAACCCGTCGCAGCCATGCCAGAACCCGAGCTGCCCAAGCCTCCCGCCCGGGCGCCACGGTGGACGGAACTGGTCAGCGGTGATGCTCAGCCGGGTGAGACCGAGTCTCAGCTGTTCTCGGGGTCCTGCATCCACGCCGGGATGTCGCGCTGCCCGTGCAGCACGCGCCAGACATCGACGTGGTCAGGGCGTTCGACGTAGAAGACGAGGTGGCGGTACCGAGTCAGCGGCCAGGCACGCAGGCCCGGCAGATTGAGTTCGTGCGCATACCGGGGAGATCCCGTTCCGGGATGTCGGCCAATATCGGTGTAGGCCCGCTCCAGCGCGTCAACGAAGCCAAGGGCGGCCGGGCCCGCGTCCTCACCCAGGACATGGGCGATGGCCTCATCGACATCTCGGTTGGCCTGCTCACGCGGGACGACGGGCTTGACCATCACCCCTGCGAGCCAGCCTGGGTGCCCTCGCGCATCCGGCTCCG
>CAISYQ010000034.1 GCA_903889735.1 uncultured Methylibium sp. | reverse complement strand
GGGCGTGCATCCTGACGACTTGAAGACGCTGGCCGACCTGGCCCGCTTCCCCTTCACGACCAAGCGGGACCTGCGCGACCACTACCCCTTTGGGCTCTTCGCGGTGCCGCGCGAGCAGGTGGTGCGGGTGCATGCGTCCTCGGGCACGACCGGCAAGCCCACGGTGGTGGGCTACACCCAGCACGACATCGACCAATGGGCCGGTCTCGTGGCCCGCTCGATCTACGCGGCCGGCGGCCGCCGCGGCGACATCGTGCAGGTGGTCTACGGCTACGGCCTCTTCACTGGTGGACTGGGCGCGCATTACGGCGCCGAGAAGCTCGGCTGCACCGTGATCCCCATGTCGGGCGGCCAGACCGAGAAGCAGGTGCAGATGATCCAGGACCTGCGCCCCGACATCATCATGGTCACGCCCAGCTACATGCAGGTGATCATCGAGGAGATGCGCCGCCAGGGACTGGATCCGCGCGCGTCCAGCCTGCGGGTGGGCATCTTCGGCGCCGAGCCCTGGACCGAGGCCATGCGCCGTGACATCCAGCAGGCCACGAACATGGCCGCGGTCGACATCTACGGCCTGTCGGAGGTGATGGGGCCCGGCGTCGCCAGCGAATGCATCGAGACCCAGGACGGCCCGGTGATCTGGGAGGATCATTTCTACCCCGAGATCATCGACCCGGTCACCGGCGAGGTGCTGCCCGAGGGCAGCGAGGGCGAGCTGGTCTTCACCACGCTCACCAAGGAGGCGCTGCCGGTCATCCGCTACCGCACCCGCGACCTCACCCGCCTGCTGCCGCCCACGGCACGGAGCTTCCGGCGCATGGGCAAGATCGTCGGCCGCAGCGACGACATGCTGATCATCCGCGGCGTCAACCTCTTTCCCACCCAGGTCGAGGAGCTCATCCTCGGCCACGGCCAGCTCGCCGGCCAGTACGAGCTGGTCGTCACCCGCGAGGGCCACCTCGATGCGCTCGAGGTGCGCTGCGAGCTGCTGCCGGACGCAGCGGACGACCGCGAGCAGGTGGGGCAGTGGTTGCAGCAGCGCATCAAGAACCTGATCGGCGTGAGCGCCGCGGTGAACGTCGGCCTGCCGGATTCGATCGCGCGCACCCTCGTCGGCAAGGCGCGCCGCGTGATCGACCAGCGTCAGCTGCACGAGCCGACCGCCCCGCCACCGCGCTGAACCGGCGTCAATCCACATTCTCCCGAAGGATCCCCATGTACACCCAGGCAATGGACACCGCGGGCCGCGAGCCTGCCGAACGGCCCGCGGCGGGCGAGGGCACCCCGGCCTTGCGCTCGGCCGATGAGCTCCCGCTGGAGCAGCGCTTCGACGCCCGCATCGATGCGGGCGAGTTCATCGAGGCCAAGGACTGGATGCCCGAGCATTACCGCCGCACCCTGCTGCGCCAGATCAGCCAGCATGCGCACTCCGAGATCGTCGGCATGCTCCCGGAAGGGCGCTGGATCACCCGCGCCCCGACCCTCAAGCGCAAGGCCATCCTGCTGGCCAAGGTGCAGGACGAGGGCGGCCACGGCCTCTACCTCTACGCGGCGGCCGAGACCCTGGGCAGCTCGCGCGACCAGATGATCCAGGCGCTGCACAGCGGCAAGTCCAAGTACAGCTCCATCTTCAACTACCCCACCCTGACCTGGGCCGACGTGGGCACCATCGGCTGGTTGGTGGACGGCGCGGCGATCATGAACCAGGTGCCGATCTGCCGCTGCTCCTACGCGCCTTATGCCCGCGCGATGGTGCGCATCTGCCGCGAGGAGAGCTTCCACCAGCGCCAGGGTTTCGAGTCGCTGCTGACCATGATGCAGGGCGGCACCGAGGCCCAGCGCGCCATGGTGCAGGACGCGGTCGACCGCTGGTGGTGGCCGGCGGTCATGATGTTCGGGCCGCCCGACGACCAGTCGCCGAACTCGGCGCAGTCCATGCGCTGGGGCATCAAGCGCTTCAGCAACGACGACCTGCGGCAGAAGTTCATCGACGCCGCGGTCGACCAGGCCCGCGAGCTCGGCGTCACGCTGCCCGACCCCGCGCTGCGCTGGAACGAGGCCCGCCAGCACCACGATCATGGCCCCATCGACTGGGCCGAGTTCTGGCGCGTGATCGCCGGCGACGGCCCCTGCAACCGCGAGCGCATCCACGCCCGTGTGCAGGCCTGGGAGGAGGGCGCCTGGGTCCGCGAGGCCGCGCTGGCCCATGAGCGCAGGCAGGCCGTGCAGCAGCAGGCCGCCTGAGCCTGCCGAACCTGAACCTGGAGCGATGCCATGAGCCAGCAAGACGAGCAGACGGGCGCGGACGAGTGGCCGCTGTGGGAGGTGTTCGTGCGCGCCAAGGCCGGTCTGGACCACAAGCACTGCGGCAGCCTGCACGCCGCCGACGCCAAGATGGCCATCCAGTTGGCACGCGATGTCTACACCCGCCGCCAGGAGGGCACCAGCGTCTGGGTGGTGCGCTCTGAGCAGATCGTGGCCAGCGACCCGGGTGACAAGGCCATGTACTTCGACCCGATGGAAGACAAGGTCTACCGCCACCCGACCTTCTACCGGCTGCCCGACTCGGTGGACCATCTATGAGCAGCCCATCTGTGAGCCGCCCATCCGTGAGCCCATCGGTGATCCCGTCCGTGAGTGCCACGCCGTCGGCCTCGGTCCGCCCCGGCGCCGCGCCCGCGGTGCAGTACCTGCTGCGCATCGGGGACAGCTGCCTCATCCTTGGCCAGCGGCTCGCGGAGTGG
>CAISYQ010000033.1 GCA_903889735.1 uncultured Methylibium sp. | reverse complement strand
CCATGATGCCGGCCAGCGACTCGACCTGACGGTCATCGGCGATCACGCCAACCTGCCCGTCAAGCGCGACCGTGTTGCCGTTCAGCAGCTCCAGCGACTCACCCTCCCTGGCCCAACGCACGGCAAGGCCACCCTGGATCTTGTCGAGGTCGAAGATGTGGGACGGCCGGCCGAACTCGAACATCACGTAATTGGAGATGTCCACCAGCGCACTGACCGATCGCTGGCCGCAGCGGGCCAGCCGCTCGACCATCCAGGTCGGCGTGGCCGCCTTCGGATTCACGCCCGTCACCACGCGACCAGAGAAGCGCCCGCAGAGCTCGGGCGCATCGATGCGCACCGGCAGACGGGCGTCAGCGGTCACTGCCACCGGGGCGAAGGTGGGCCGCTTCAGCGGAGCACCCGTCAAGGCGCTGAGTTCACGGGCCACGCCGTAGACGCTCAGGCAATGGGCCAGATTCGGCGTGAGCTTGAGCGTGAAGAGGGTGTCGTCGAGCCGAAGGTGCTCGCGCAGGCTCTGACCCACCGGCGCGTCGTCGGCGAGGATCATCAGGCCGCCATGGTCTTCGGAGAGCTTGAGCTCGCGCGCGGAACAGAGCATGCCCTGGCTCTCCACGCCGCGCAGCTTGCCGAGCTTGATCGAGAACGGTGCCCCGCCCGCCTCGGCCGGCGGCAGCTCGGCGCCAACCAGGGCGCAAGGCACCTTGATGCCGGGGCGCACGTTCGGCGCGCCACAGACGACGGCGAGTGTTGTGCCGCCGCCGGCATCAACCTGGCAGACATTGAGCCGGTCGGCATTGGGGTGACGCTCGACCGCGAGCACCTGGGCGACGACCACCTGCGAAAACGGCGGCGCAACCGGGTCCATGGCCTCGACCTCGAGGCCGGCCATGGTCAGCGTCTCGGCCAGCTCAGCGGTGGAGAGCGGCGGATTGCAGAATTCGCGCAGCCAGGATTCAGGGAATTGCATGGGAACTGGAGGGGTCAGGAAGCCGGATCACTTGAACTGGGACAGGAAGCGCAGATCGCCGTCGAAGAAATGACGCAGATCGGAGACCCCGTAGCGCAGCATGGCCAGCCGGTCGATGCCCGAGCCGAAGGCAAAACCGATGTGGCGCTCCGGGTCCAGCCCCATGTTGCGGATGACCTGCGGGTGGACCTGCCCGGAGCCCGAAACCTCGAGCCAGCGGCCCTGCATCGGCCCGCTGCCGAACATCATGTCGATCTCGGCGCTGGGCTCGGTGAAGGGAAAGTAGCTCGGACGAAAACGGATGCGCAGATCGTCCGACTCGAAAAAGGCCCGCACGAAACCGAGGTAGACCGACTTCAAGTCCTTGAAGCTGATGGCCTCGCCGACCCACAGCCCCTCGAACTGGTGAAACATCGGCGAGTGGGTCGCGTCGCTGTCCACCCGGTAGGTGCGGCCTGGGGCGATGACCCGGATCTCGGGCATGGGCAGCCCGGCATCGAGCAGGTGGCGGTGCTGCTTGACATGCCGCACCGCATAGCGGATCTGCATCGGGCTGGTGTGCGTGCGCAGCACATGACCGCCTTCGACATAGAAGGTGTCATGCATGGAGCGCGCTGGGTGGTCTGCGGGCGTGTTGAGGGCGGTGAAATTGAACCAATCGGTCTCGATCTCGGGACCGTCAGCCACGTCGAAACCCATGGATCCGAAGATGGCCTCGATGCGCTCCATGGCGCGCGTGATCGGGTGCAGGCCGCCACTGCCGCGTCGGCGCCCTGGTAGCGTGACATCGAGCGACTCGGCGCGCAGCTGCAGCGCGAGTTCAGCCTCGGCCAACGCCTGGCGACGGTCGGCGAGGAGTGTCTCGACCTGCTGCTTGGCGGCGTTGATCTCGGCCCCGCGGGCTTTTTTCTCGTCGACCGGGAGGCTGCCGAGCAGTTTCATCTGCGCGGTGAGCTCGCCGCTCTTGCCGAGGAAGACCGCCTTGGCGTCCTCGAGCTCGGCCGGTGTCGTGGCCTGCGCGAAGGCCAGCCCCGCGCGCTCCACCAGTTGACTGAAGGCTTCCATCGGGAATCGTGGTCTGGATTGGGAAATAGGGCGGGAATCAAGCGGGAAAAAGCAAAGGGCCGACGCTCACGCTTCGGCCCTTGCTGAAAGCGCCGGGCCCGCGGGCCCGGACGCGCCCAGGCTGCTCAGGCGAGCTGGGCCTTCACCTGGACGACGATGCTGCCGAAGGCGGCCGGATCGTTGACTGCCATCTCGGCGAGCATCTTGCGGTCGATTTCGATCGCGGCTTTCTTGATGCCCGCCATGAAGCGGCTGTAGGTGACGCCGTGGCTGCGCGCTGCGGCGTTGATGCGGGCAATCCACAGGCGGCGGAACACGCGCTTGCGGTTGCGGCGGTCGCGGTAGGCGTACTGGCCCGCCTTCATCACCGCCTGTTTGGCGATGCGATAGACGTTCTTGCGGCGGCCGCGGTAGCCCTTGGCGAGGGCCAGGACCTTCTTGTGACGAGCGCGGGCGGTTACACCACGTTTGACGCGAGGCATTGAATTACTCCTTCAAGAATTGAACTGAGACCTGCTTGACGCGCGGCTCAGAGGCCGGCGAAAGGCAGCATCTGGGCCATGTGACCCATGTTGGTCTCGTGCACCGAGGTCGTGCCACGCAGGTGGCGCTTGTTCTTGGTGCTCTTCTTGGTCAGGATGTGGCGTTTGAACGCGTGGCCCCGCTTGACGGTGCCCCCCGGACGCACGCGGAACCGCTTGGCCGCGCTCTTCTTGGTCTTCATTTTGGGCATGACTGCTCCTTCTTTGTTGTTCCTGCGAGGCGCCGCGAACCCTTCGCGGACTTGGATCAGGCCTGCAGGCACTTGCCACCGCCGCGGTGACCGAACCGCGGCGACGGTGACTCTCTCAAACTCTTACTTCTTGCGCTTGGGCCCCAGCACCATGATCATCTGGCGACCTTCGAGCTTGGGCATGTTCTCCACCAGCGAGACAT
>CAISYQ010000032.1 GCA_903889735.1 uncultured Methylibium sp. | reverse complement strand
GCTGGCCGCCCGCCACGACCTGCGGGGGACCGTGCGGGTGGACGCCGCCATGTCGCTCAAGCCCGGCGACTGCATCGTCGAATGCCCGCTGGGGGTGGTCGACCTGCGGGTGGACTCGCAGATGAAGTTCGTCGAGCAGACCCTGAGCCCGGACTGACCGGGCCACCCCAACCCCCGAGCAGAACCATGGAAACCACCCTCGAAGCCCCTGAGCTGCAATCGCCGCAGGGCTCCGCCGAAGCGCCGCAGGGCTCCGCCGAAGCGCCGCAGGGCCCCGCCGAGGCGCTGCAGCGGCTGGCGGGCCGCAACCCGCTGCTCGACGCGCTGGGGCGCACCGAGATGCGCCTGGAGCGGCTGCGCACCAAGGTCACGGCGGGCAAGGTGGTGGAGGCCATCGGCACCGTGGTCAAGGTGGCGTTGCAGGGCGTGGGCGTGGGCGACCTGTGTGAGTTCCGCAAGCCCGATGGCGCGCCGCTGTGCTTCGGCGAGGTGGTCGGCTTCCAGGGCGACCTGGCGATCGTGGCGGTGCTGGGCGAGAGCCAGGGCATCTCGGCGCAGGTGCAGGTCTTTCCGGCGGGCGCGGCGCAGAGCGTAGAGGTCTCCGACGAGCTGCAGGGCCGCATCCTCGATGGCATGGGGCGGCTGTGCGATGGCGGCCCGCCCTTGACCCGCCCGGGCACGATGCGCCCGATCTACAACGACCCGCCGCCGCCGATGCAGCGCCAGATCATCAGCCGGCCCATGCCCATGCGCGTGCGCGTGCTCGACGGCCTGCTGACGGTGGGCGAGGGGCAGCGGGTGGGGGTGTTTGCCGCGGCCGGCGGCGGCAAGAGCACCATCCTGTCGCAGCTGGTCAAGGGCGCGGACGCCGACATCCGCGTCATCGCGCTGATCGGCGAGCGCGGCCGCGAGGTGCGCGAGTTCGTCGAGCACAGCCTGGGCCCCGAGGGCATGGCCAAGTCCATCGTGGTCTGTGCCACCTCCGACCGCTCCTCGCTGGAACGCGCGCGCGCCGCCTACCTGGCCACGGCCATCGCCGAGCATTTCCGCGACGAGGGCAAGAAGGTGCTGCTGCTGATGGACTCGGTGACGCGGTTTGCCCGGGCGCTGCGCGAGATCGGCCTGTCGGCGGGCGAGCCCCCGGCGCGCCAGGGCTTCCCGCCCTCGGTGTTCGCGACCCTGCCGCGGCTGCTGGAGCGCTCGGGCATGGGCGCCAAGGGCTCGATCACGGCGCTCTACACGGTGCTGGTCGAGGGCGACGACATGACCGAGCCGATCGCCGACGAGACCCGCTCCATCCTCGACGGCCACATCATCCTGTCGCGCGAGCTGGCCTCGGCCAACCACTTTCCGGCGGTCGACGTGCTGTTCAGCACCTCGCGGGTGATGTCGATGATCGCCACCCCCGAGCACCTCAAGCTCGCCGGGCGGGTGCGCGAGCTGATGGCGGCCTACAAGCGCTCGGAGATCCTGGTGAAGATCGGCGAGTACAAGAAGGGCTCAGACCCGGTGATCGACGAGGCCCTGGACAAATGGCCCCGGATCATGAAGTTCCTGCGCCAGGGCACCCACGAGTTCACCGAGTTCGAGGACACGCAGAAGGCCTTGCAGGCGCTCGTCGGCTGAGGCGCCCGGATCGCGCCCTCAGACCTCAGCCTACCTATACTTAGGTATAACTTTTCGGAGAGATCGTCATGGATGCTCAACCCGCGCCTGAGGGCGCCCAGGGCCTGTCGCAGATGCCCGTCGAGCTCACCCTGACGGTGGGCTCGCTGACGCTGCCGCTGGCCCAGCTGATGGCGATGAGCGAGGGGCAGACCTTCACCGACGAGCTCAACAGCTTCTTCCCGCGCGTGCGCCTGCACTCGGGCGACCGGTTGGTGGCCGAGGGTGAGCTGGTGCGCATCGACGGCCGCGTGGGCTTTCGGGTGACGCGGCTCATCGGCTAGGACGGGACGCTGCGCCATGGACGGCTTGCAGATCGGCTTCTCGCAGAATCAGGTTGCGCTGATCGTCGTCCTGGGCGTGCTGCCCTTCCTGATGATCGCGGTGACCTCCTTCATCAAGTTCGCGGTGGTCATCTCGCTGCTGCGCAACGCGATGGGCATCCAGCAGATCCCGCCCAACATCGTGATCTACAGCATCGCGCTGGTGATGTCGGCCTATGTGATGCTGCCGGTGGGCATGAAGTCAGGCACCATCGTCGCCGACGCCTTGAAGCAGGGCAAGCCGGTGCTGTCGGAGATGCAGGCGATCGCCGAGCCCTTCGTGGATTTCACCCGGCGCTTCGCGACCCCCAAAGACCAGGACTTCTTCCGTGATTCGGCCAAGCGCATGTGGGGCGACGAGATCTCCAGCGAGGTCCTGGATCCCGAGGCCAAGCCGCTGACGCAGCTGGTCATCCTCATGCCCGCCTTCATGGTGTCGGAGCTGAGTCGGGCCTTCCAGATCGGCTTCCTGCTCTACCTGCCCTTCATCGTCATCGACCTCATCGTCGCCAACATCCTGCTGGCGCTGGGCATGAACTCGCTCTCGCCGGTGACCGTGTCGCTGCCGCTCAAGCTGCTGCTCTTCGTCGGGCTCGATGGCTGGAAGCGCCTGCTCGAGGCCCTGGTGCTGAGTTACGGGGTCGGCTGATGCTGGTCGACAAGGAGATCCTCAACCTGGCGAGCCAGTCGCTCTCGCTGGTGCTGGTGGGTTCGCTGCCGGCCATCACCGCAGCGGCCGTCGCTGGGGTGGCAGTGGCGCTCTTCCAGGCGCTCACGCAGATCCAGGACCAGGGTCTGCCCACGGCGGTGAAGTTCTTCGCGGTGCTGTTCGTGCTGTTCCTGACCTATGTGTCCACGTCCGCCGCGATCGCATCCTTCGCGATCTCGCTGTTCGGGCTGATCGAGACGATCTGAGCGGGCCGTCGCCCCCGGTCCGATCGCCCCATCGCCCCCAGCCGTCCCGTCCCGCGCTGTCCCACCCCAGTGCTGCGCCATGTACGGCTTCCCCCTCGAGACCGCGACCGTGTTGATCCTCGGTTTCAGCCGTCTCTACGGCTTCACCTATTTCTTTCCCATGATCGGCGGCGACCAGGTGCCGGCGATGGTGCGCACCGTGCTGTGCATCGGACTGACCCCCTACGTGGCCATGCCGCAGCTCGGCGTGCCGCTCGATCCGGGGGTGCAGGAGATCTTCCTGCTGCTGCTGCTCAAGGAGGCGCTGGTGGGCTCCTTCCTCGGCTTGCTGTGCGGCCTGCCGCTGCGCCTGCCCGAGATCATTGGCAGCATGATCGACAACCAGCGCGGCTCGGCCGTGACCGACACCTACAACCCCATGTCGGGCAGCGATGCCTCGCTGCTGGGTCAGCTGCTCGCGCTGATGGTCGGGGTGTACTTCTTCACAGCCGGCGGCTTCGGCCAGATCATCGCGATGCTGGCCGGGAGCTTCCAGCTGGTGCCCATGGACGGCTTCACCATCACCACCGGCGAGGAAGCCTGGCGCATCTTGCTCGAG
>CAISYQ010000031.1 GCA_903889735.1 uncultured Methylibium sp. | reverse complement strand
GCCTTGCCCGGGCCCGGCGCTCTCGGCCCACATCGTGCCGCCCATCAACTCGGCCAGCAGCTTGCTGATGGCCAGGCCCAGGCCGGTGCCGCCGTATTTGCGCGTGGTGCCGCTGTCGGCCTGGCTGAACTTCTGGAACAGGCGCGACAGGCCGGTTTCACTCAGGCCGATGCCAGTGTCGCGCACCGTGAAGTGCAGCAGGCTGCCTTTGCCAGCCTGCTCGTCGCCCTCGGCGTGCACGGTCAGCACCACTTCGCCTTTCTCGGTGAACTTCACCGAATTGGACAAGAGGTTCAACAGCACCTGGCGCAGCCGGGTCACATCGCCCAGGATGGCGGCGGGCACATCCCCTTCAAACTGGTAGGCAATGTCCAAATGTTTCTCGGCGGAGCGGCTGCCGATGAGGTCCATCGCCGACTCCACGCATTCGCGCAGGTCGAACGGATGCGCCTCGATGTCCATGCGCCCGGCCTCGATCTTGGAGAAGTCCAGGATGTCGTTGATGATGGTCAGCAGCGAATCGCCCGAATCGCGGATGGTGGTGGCGAAGTCGCGCTGGTCCTCGGTCAGCGGCGTGTCCAGCAGCAAGCCGCTCATGCCGATCACCGCGTTCATCGGCGTGCGGATCTCGTGGCTCATCGTGGCCAGGAACGCGCTCTTGGCCTCGTTGGCCGCCTCGGCGGCGGCCCGGGCCTCCTGGTTTTCCTTGAACAGGCGTGCATTCTGGATGGCGATTGCAGCCTGGTCGGCAAAACCTTCGAACAGGTCACGCTCCTTGTCGAGGAATCCGCCCAGTCGGCGCCGCGCCACGCCGATCAGCCCGATGCATCGGCCTTCCCAGAGCATGGGGACACACAGCAGCGAATAACTGTGGCCGAAGCGGCGGGCGACAACCCGCAAACCCTCGGGTGCGTCTGCGCCGTCGAGCGTATCGGCATACTGCAGCGACCGCCCGGCGCGGACCACCGCGTCCATTTGCGAACCTTCGAAAGACGTCGGATAGAAGGACTTCACCCATCTCGCAAGCTCGCGCCTGCGCCTTTCCTGCCCCTCGACACTGCCGTCGGCGCCGCGCACCTGCCCAAACCGGATGTCCGCCAGATCGACCTGGCCGTTGGTGGTGGGGAGCTCGATGTGGATGGCGTCGATATCGGGGATCAGGCGCAGGCCACAAGCGAGAATCGTGGCAAAAACTGGTCGCGCGTCGGAAACTGATTGGCTGATCGCTCTGAGTACGTCCGCCGAGGCTTCCAGCCGAGCCAGCGCCTCCCTGGTCTCGTTGAACATTCGCGCGTTCTGGATCGCGATCACCGCCTGGTCGGCGAAGGACTCCACCAGGGCAATCTCACGCTCGGTGAACGGCCCCCATTGGCGCTGCGCGAACGACCGCACGATGAAGAACCCGCCTGCCGGGCGGTCCTGCAAGATCATCGGTGCCACGACCACTGCAAAGTTGCCGACGCGGCCGGCCATGCGGCGTATGGGTTCCGGCACGTCCGCGCCGTTCAGAGCGTCGGCGTAGTGCATGACTCGGCGCAGCTGCAGCGCCTCGCCAATGATGGTCTGCTCGACCGGCATCGGCACGAACCTCTCGGCGGCCTTCAGGCCCACAACGCCGCGCACGGCACCGATGTGCGCGAGGGCAGCATCGTCCACCGTCAGCACGCTCAGATCGGTGCAGGCGACCAGGCGCTCGCAACTCGTCAGGATCTTGTCGAATACCGGGGTGGCGTCGGCCACCGAATTGCTGATCACGTTCAGCACTTCCGAGGTCGCCGTCTGCCGCTCCAGCGCCTCCCGGGTCTCGTTGAAAAGCCGCACGTTCTCGATGGCGATCTCGGCCTGGCTGACGAACGACTGCAGCAACGCAATCTCCTTGTCGGCGAAGGCCTTCACCACGGTGCGCATCACGGTGAGCACACCGATGCACTCCTTGCCGCGCAGCATCGGCATCATCAGCGAGGACCGGATGCCATCCACCTCGTGGACACGCTGTTCGAAGGCCGGCAAGGGGTAGGTGTCCCAGTTGGGGATATGCAAGGGGCTGCCGCTCGCGAACACCCGGGCCGGCAGGCTGTTGCGAACATCCATGCCATGCAGCTTTCCCGTCGGCTTGCGGCCGGCATGGGCGCCGAAGGAGATCGCAACCACCTTGAAGTAGTCTCCCTCACGCCGCATCACTGCTGCGCCCGAGATGTCCAGAAGGCGCGACGAGATCCGCAGGATCGCGTCGAACACCGGCTGCTCATCGTCGGGCGATTCGCTGATGACCTTGAGCACTTCGGCCGTCGCCGTCTGCCGCTCCAGCGCCTCCTGCGTCTCGTTGAACAGCCGCGCGTTCTCGATGGCCACCACCGCCTGGTCGGCGAAGGTCTGCAGCAGCGATGTCTCCTTGTCGCTGAAACCGTCGAGCCGATCGCGCGAGACACCGATCATGCCCAGGCCGCGGCCGTCCTTGATCAGGGGTATCGCGATCAGGCCATAACTGCGGCCGACCAGGCGCGTGATCCTGCGCAAGCGATCAGGCGCATCGGGTTCGTTCGCGATGTCCCGGTAGACCAGCGGGTGCCCTGCCTGGAGGACCTGCTCGACGGTCGAACCGGCCAGCGGCTCCGGTGGGGGATTGCGCAGGCGCTGCAGTACCTTGTCGGCGTCGGCCGGGGATGCGTTGAAGGCCAGGGCCGCTCGGCTCAGCCGGAAGTGCTTCACATGCACCATGCCGTCTTCGCCGATCAGGCTGATGCTGCTGCCCGTTGCGTCATCGATCAGCTGCTCGCACTTGTCGAGGATGGCGTCGAGCACCGGGGACGCGTCGCCCACGGAGCGGCTGATCACGCCCAGCACATCGGCCGAGGCCTTCTGCAACTGCAGCGCCTCCTGCGTCTCGCTGAACAGTCTGGCGTTCTGGATCGCGATCACCGCCTGGTCGGCAAAGGTCTGCAGCAACGCCTTCTGGTGCGGCGGGAACTCGCCCGCATCCGGGCACAACACGCAGATCGCACCGAGTGGCGAGCCATCGCTCATCAGGGGCACGGCCAGCACGCTGCGAAAGTTCATTCCGTCATCGCGGTCGTCGAAGACATACCCCGGCTGGGTGCGCACGTCGGGTATCTCCACCGTCTGCCGGTTCAGGATCGCCAGGGCGGTGGCGCTGCCGCTGCCAGGTTGTTGCGGCCACAGGTCGCGCCAGGGGTTGTCGGACGGGCCGGCCCGGTCATGGAACGCAGCGAGGTGGATCAGCGCACCGTCGAACCGTGTCACGACACTGTGCCGCGCGCCACACAGGCGCAAGGCGCTGGCGGCGATGGCGTCGAACACCGGCTGCACATCCGACGGCGAACTGGCGATGACCTTCAGGATGTCGGCGGTCACCGTCTGCCGCTCCAGCGCCTGCCGGGCCTCACCGGTCAGCCGGGCGTTACCCAAGGCCATCGCGGCCTGCGCGGCCAGCATCGCCAGCAGGCTACGCTCGGCGTCTTCAAAACGGCCCTTTTTGCCGTCGATGTCGGCATACAGGCAGCCCAACGCACCTTGCGGGGACAGCAGCGGCGCCACCAGACAGCTGCGCTGCTCGCGCGGCGTCACGCCCTCAGGGCCGTGGCGAAGACGGCTGGCACCGGTGTGCATGGCTTCGGCCAGCCAGGGGGACACAGCCTGCAACAAGGCCTCGGCGCTTTCACCTGCGGGCAGCTTCGATGCAGCGATGCGCGCCGGCGCCGCATCGGCTGGCAGCACGAGCAGCACACGTTGCGCGCCCAGCAGCCGTGCCACCTCGGCGGAGATCGCCCTGTGGAGCGCGGTCGCATTGTTCAGCTTGCCCAGGCGCAGCGGCAGTTGCGCCAGCCGCTCGAGCTGCGCGGCTGACGGGCCCCGGGAGCTCCTCGGTCTAGCCACCATGGCGCGTCCTCACCTGGTTCAGCGCCGCCACCAGCGCATCCACCCGGATCGGCTTGGTCACATAGTCGTCCATGCCGGCGGCCAGGCACTCCTCGCGATCTCCCTGCATCGCGTTGGCGGTCATGGCGATGATGCGCGGGCGCTGCGCCGCGTCGGGCCAGCGGGCGACGATGCGCCGGCTGGCCTCCAGGCCGTCCATCTCGGGCATCTGCACATCCATCAGCACCACGTCGTAGGGCTGGCGCGCCACGCTCTCGATGGCCTCGATGCCATTGCTGGCCACATCGGCGCGGTAGCCCATCTGCTGCAGCAGCCGCAGCGCGAGCTTCTGGTTGACCACGTTGTCCTCGGCCAGCAGGATGCGCAGCGGGTGGCGTTCGGCCATCTGC
>CAISYQ010000030.1 GCA_903889735.1 uncultured Methylibium sp. | reverse complement strand
GCGGAGGTCATGGAAGCGGCGGACTGGGATGAGGGAGCGGCGGCGCGAATCAGGACGCTGAAGGCTGGTGGCTGGAGACAAGGGCTCAGGGCTTCGGGCCGGGGCGTGAAGCACGCATCAGCACCGCGCCGTCCGCGTCCCAAAGCGTGAGGAAACCATGGGGCGGCACGGCGGCGCGCGAAGCCCGCTCCAGCGCCGTCAGCACGCGGTCCTCTTGCTCGAGCAGGGCCTCGTTGCAGGCCTTGCGGGTGGTTGCGATGGCGCCGAGCTTGAGCGCCTCGCCGGTCAGCGTGTAACGGGCCGTCAAGGCATTGCAGCTGGCATTGCCGCTGAGTGAACCCTCGGCCCCGAAATTCAGTCGGGCGTTGCGCTTGTCGGTGAGCGGCGCACTGCGGGCCTGCTCAATGATCCACTCGCCCAGAATGCCGCTGCCGACCAACGAAGCCGTGGGCGCTGCGGCCGGCTCGGGCGCGGCCGCCCGGACCGCGGCGCCCAGCGAGATCAGCAGGCCGGCGAGGAGTGTGGCGCTGGCGACTTGAGTCCGGCCGGCAAGCGGCCTCCGCGGTCGGGTCTTCATGAAAGGGACTCCTGGATTCGGTGCGGGAAGTGCAGGGTGCACTGTAGCCGCGCCGCTCTGCCCTAAGGGGCTTGGGGGAGTCCGCGTTCCCCGTACCGGAAGGCCACCCCAGGGTCTTCTCAGCGTAAGACAATCGACATTGACGGAGCCCCCTCATGAGCGCACAGACCCTCTACGACTTCACCCGACAGGACGCCCGCGGCGCCTGCGCCACCGCCCAGGCCTGGGCCCGCGTGCCCGCGCCGCTGTCGCCGCCCGAGCGGCAGGCCCTGAAGGCCCGGGCCGCGCGCCTGCTCCAGGAGCGCCACGCCGTCCTGGTCGCGCACTACTACGTCGATGGCGACCTCCAGGACCTGGCGCTGGAGACCGGCGGCTGCGTGTCGGACTCCCTGGAGATGGCGCGTTTCGGCCGCGACCACGCGGCACAGACGTTGGTGGTGGCGGGCGTGCGTTTCATGGGCGAGAGCGCCAAGATTCTGTCGCCGGGCAAGCGCGTCCTGATGCCCGACCTCGAGGCCACCTGCTCGCTGGACCTGGGCTGCCCGCCGGACGAATTCGGGGCTTTCTGCGACGCCCATCCCGACCGCACCGTGGTGGTCTATGCCAACACCAGCGCCGCCGTGAAAGCCCGCGCCGACTGGATGGTGACCAGCTCCTGCGCGGTGGCGATCGTGGAGCACCTGCATGCCCAGGGCGAGAAGATCCTCTGGGCCCCCGACCGCCACCTGGGCCGCTACATCGCCGAGCGCAGCGGCGCCGATATGCTGATGTGGCAGGGCGAGTGCATCGTGCACGACGAGTTCAAGGGCCTGGAGCTCGAGCTGATGAAGCGCGAGCACCCCGACGCGCTGGTGCTGGTCCACCCAGAGTCCCCACACCGCGTGGTTGAGCTGGCCGACGTGGTGGGCTCCACCTCCCAGCTGCTGAACGCGGTGGTGCACAGCGACCGCCAGACCTTCATCGTCGCGACCGACAACGGCATCCTGCACCGCATGCGCCAGCTGGCGCCGGGCAAGATCCTGCTCGAGGCCCCGACCGCCGGCGCCAGCGCCACCTGCAAGAGCTGCGCGCACTGCCCCTGGATGGCGATGAACGGGCTGCAAGGGCTGGTGGACTGCCTGGAGCATGGCCGCGGCGAGATCACCGTGCCCGAGCCGACACGGACGCAGGCGCTGGGCTGCATCGAGCGCATGCTGGCCTTCGTGCAGGCCCATCCCGCGGCCACCCGCGCACCGGCCCGGGGCCTGGTACCGAACATCGGGGCGGCCTGAGATGCTGAGCTTCGACCACAACGAGACGCTGACCCAGGCCCGCGAGCGCAACGTGCGCGACGCCCTCTTCGAGGACATCGGCCGCGCCGACTGGACCGGCAGGCTGGTGCCCGAGGGCCGCCGCGTGCGGGCCCGGGTGCTCGTGCGCGAAGACGCCGTGCTTTGCGGGCGCGAATGGTTCGAGGCCTGCCTTCATGCACTGGATGCTTCAGCGACCGTGCGCTGGACGCCGGCCGAGGGGGAGCGCATGAGTGCCGGGAGCCTGGTCTGCGAAATCGAGGCCGGCGCCCGCGCCCTGTTGGCCGCCGAGCGGCCCGCGCTCAATTTCCTCCAGCTGCTCTCGGCCACCGCCACGCTGACGCGGCAGTATGTGGAGGCCATCGAGGGTGCCTCGCCGAACCCGCGCGGCTGCGCCATCCTCGACACCCGCAAGACCCTGCCCGGCCTGCGCCAAGCGCAGAAGTACGCGGTGCGAACCGGCGGTGGCCAGAACCAGCGGCTCGCGCTGTGGCACGGTATCTTGATCAAGGAAAACCACATCGCAGCCGCCGGCGGCATCCCGCAGGTGCTGCAGGCCGCGCGCGAGCTGAATGCCGGGGTGGAGATCCAGATCGAGGTCGAGTCCATCGCCCAGCTCCACGAGGCGCTGGCCAGCGGAGCGACCAGTGTGCTGCTCGACAACTTCAGCTTTGCGCAGATGCACGAGGCGGTTGCGCTCAACGCGGAACGGTCGCTGTTGGAGGTCTCGGGCGGGGTCGGCCTGGACCAGGTGCGGGAGATCGCCGCCACAGGCGTGGACCGCATCTCCATCGGCCGGCTGACCAAGGACGTGCGGGCCACCGACTACTCGATGCGGGTGACGGCCTCGGTCTGAATGTCCATAATAGACTGGTGCAAAGCCCTCAATTCTCTGGCCCGCCCAACCCGGCCGAGCCCATACTGGATCCCATGAGCGTCGATTTCTCCTCGGTCCAGAACCACTACGAGCGCGCGGTCTTCGAGCAGATCCTCGAGTCGCGCTGGGCCTACCCATTGATCACCGACGCCGCGCTGGCCGATGTGGCCTGCCTCGCCCTGAACAAGCTGCCGGTGCGCTATGTGAGGTACGCGGTCGACCTCTGCTTCTACATGACCAACGACGACCGTGCAGAGATGAACCGGGCAGTCCATCAGTCGGTCCAGGACTCCCTGCAGTTCATGTCCCAGCGCCTCGCCAAGGCCTGACGCAGGCCCTGTCGGCCGACAGCCCCCTCAGGGGTCAATGGCCGCGAAGGACTCACCCGCTCTGCGGCTGGCCTGACGGCTCAGGATGGTGGGGAAGCTCACCGGCAGCGCGGCCGGGTAATCGCGGCTGTAGTGAAGACCGCGGCTCTCATGGCGGCTCAGGGCCGAGCGGACGATCATCTCGGCGCAGTCAACCAGGTTGCGCAACTCCAGCAGGTCGCGGGTGACGCGGAAGTTGGCGTAGTAGTCGTCAATCTCCCGCCGCAGCAGCCTGATGCGGGCCAGCGCCCGCTCCAGCCTTCGCGTGGTGCGCACGATGCCCACGTAGTTCCACATCAGGAGGCGGAGCTCGTCCCAGTTGTGGGAGATCACCACCTGCTCGTCCGCGTTCTCGACCTGGCTCTCGTCCCAGGGCGGCGGGGTGACGCTGCTCTGGGGGCGGTGAGCCAGGATGTGGGCCGCACAGCTCTGCCCGAGCACCACGCATTCCAGCAGGGAGTTGCTCGCCAGCCGGTTGGCGCCATGCAGGCCGGTGTAGCTGGTCTCCCCCACCGCATAGAGGCCGGGCAGATCGGTTCGGCCGTCGAGATCGGTCACGACGCCGCCGCAGGTGTAATGCGCCGCCGGCACGACCGGGATCGGCTGGCGCGCGATGTCGATGCCCAGCGCCAGGCAGCGCTGGTGGATGGTCGGGAAATGCGCCTTCAGGAAGTCCTCGCCCTTGTCCCGCACGATGGGGGTGGCGTCCAGCCAGACGAAGTCCAGGCCATGCTTCTTCATCTCGAAGTCGATCGCACGGGCGACGATGTCACGCGGGGCGAGCTCGCCCCGCGGGTCGTGAGCGGTCATGAAGCGCGCCGCCTCGCCCTGCAGGTGCGGCAGCAGCAGCCGGGCCCCTTCGCCGCGCAGCGCTTCGGTGATCAACAGGCTGCGCTCCTGCGGGTGGTAGAGGCAGGTGGGATGGAACTGGATGAACTCCATGTTGCCGATGCGGCAACCCGCCCGCCAGGCCATGGCGATGCCGTCCCCCGTGGCGGTCTCGGGGTTGGAGGTGTAGCGGTAAACCTTTCCGACGCCGCCGGTGGCGAGCACCACGGCCGCCGCAGGCAGGGTCTCGACCCGCTGGGTGTCGATGTCGAGCGCGTAGACGCCGTGGCAACGTGCCACGCCAGCTGGACGCGGATCGGTCTTCAAGTGCCGGTCGGTGATGAGGTCAACCGCCATCCAGCGCTCGCGCAACACGATGTTCGGGTGGCGCTGGACCTCGGCGAGCAGCGCGTCGTGGATGGCCTTGCCGGTGGCATCGGCCGCATGCGCGATGCGCCGCACCGCATGACCACCCTCGCGCGTGAGGTGCAGGCCCAGGGGTCCGTCGGGGTCGGCCGAGAAGGGCACCCCGCGCGCCACCAGCCACTCGATCGCCTGGGCGCTCTGGCGGGCGATGAAGCGCGCCGTGTGCTCGTCCACCAGGCCGGCCCCCGCGTCCTGGGTGTCGCGCACATGGCTGTCGATGCTGTCGTCGCTGCCCAGCACGCCGACGATGCCGCCCTGCGCCCAGGCCGTCGCGCCCTCGTGGAGGTTGCGCTTGGCGAGCACCAGCACCGGGTGCTCAGCGGCCAGCTGCAGCGCCACCGTCAACCCAGCCAGCCCCGCGCCGATGATCACCACGGGAGGCGGGGGCGCAGGAGCGTGGGGGTTCGTCATGTCGGCGGGTCAGGAGCGATGACCGCGCACCGTGCGGGGACGATCGGATGCCCCCGATTCTATCGACGACCCCCGGGGCGGGGACCCAATGCCTGCCGAACACACGCCCCTCTACAACGCTCCGCCACAACGCCCATCGTCACACGGCCACCGCGACCCGCACCCGCCCGGCACGCGTCTCGGACCAAGACCTGCGGCAGGCAGCCGCAGGCCCTCGCCGCAGGTCAAGTCACCACCCGCCCGAAATGGAACTCGCCCGGTGCGCGTATTGGATCCACATCGACCGGGACCACGTCCTTGGGCGCGAAGCGGCCTTCGAGCAGCAGCTTGGAGAGCGGGTTCTCGATGCGCTGCTGGATGGCGCGCTTGAGCGGCCGGGCACCGAACACCGGGTCGAAGCCGACCTTGGCCAGCTCGGCGAGCGCCGCCTCCGACACCTCGAGCCGGATGTCGAGCTTGCCCAGCCGCGCCTCCAGTGCCTTGAGCTGGATCCTGGCGATGGCCTCGATGTGCTGCGCGTCGAGCGCGTGGAAGACCACGGTCTCGTCGATGCGGTTGAGGAACTCCGGGCGGAAATGCTGCTTGAGCTCGCCCCAGACCGCCTCGCGGATCGCCTCAGGTTCCTG
Source organism: uncultured Methylibium sp. (assembly GCA_903889735.1). Lineage (GTDB taxonomy): Bacteria > Pseudomonadota > Gammaproteobacteria > Burkholderiales > Burkholderiaceae_C > Methylibium. The sequence goes on along the minus strand of CAISYQ010000030.1, from coordinate 637 downwards.
GCCCACCATCTGCATGATCAGGTGAGAGCCGAGGTTGCTGGTCATCACGATCACCGTGTTCTTGAAGTCCACGGTGCGGCCCTGCCCGTCAGTGAGGCGGCCGTCGTCGAGCACCTGCAGCAGCACGTTGAAGACGTCGGGGTGGGCCTTCTCGACCTCATCGAGCAGCAGCACCGAATAGGGCTTGCGCCGCACCGACTCGGTCAGGTGGCCGCCCTCCTCGTAGCCCACATAGCCCGGCGGCGCGCCGATCAGTCGCGCCACCGAATGCTTCTCCATGAACTCGCTCATGTCGACGCGGATCATCTGGTCCTCACTGTCGAAGAGGAAGCCGGCCAGGGCCTTGCAGAGCTCGGTCTTGCCCACGCCCGTGGGACCCAGGAAGAGGAAGCTGCCGGTCGGTCGGTTCGGGTCCGAGAGGCCTGCGCGTGAGCGGCGGATGGCGTCCGAAACCGCGCGGATCGCCTCGTCCTGACCGACCACCCGCTCGTGCAGACGGTCTTCCATCTGTAGCAGCTTCTGGCGCTCGCCCTGCATCAGCTTGGCCACCGGGATGCCGGTGGCGCGCGCCACCACCTCAGACATTAGGAGAAAGAAAAGTCAAACTACCAAAAGAAGCAAGATGGCGTACAAAAGG
>CAISYQ010000029.1 GCA_903889735.1 uncultured Methylibium sp. | reverse complement strand
CGCTGCAACCCCGTCACCAGCGAGGCCGGCGCAGGCGCCGCGCAGGCGATCACGATCGGCTTCGAGGGCGTCGCCTGGTCGGGAATCAAGCCAGATCGTGTCATGTCATGCCAGGTAAACCATCGGGGTCCAGGGCGCCACCGCTGAAGGCCGGGCAGAACGCCAGGGGCTGGACAGCGTGGCCAGCCCCAAATTGAACGCCGGATGCAGCCGGACCGCGCCACCCGGTCGGGTAGTTGCAAGCGGGCTCCACGCGCAACCCTCACGCCGGCTCGCGCCCGCTCACGGCCTCCTCAGCCCCCGTTGACGGATGGATGCCCCTGCCCGCCGACTGACAGGCCCGCCCCCGGGCGGCGCCGGCGTCCTTGGCCCTGGGCCGCCCGAGCGCACGACCTGTTTCACAATCGGGGGAAGCCCGCAAGGAGGGCCTCGCTCGCAGGGGAAACAATAGCGGTTCATGTTGACCCAAGCGCCCCCCGCTTTCCCCAAGGCCCCCGCGCCCGCACCCGAGGCCAGCACCCGCAAGCTGTTCGCCCCTCCAGGATTCCCCGGCGCGATCCGGCGCAAGGTCATCCTCGACCGCGTGCTCCAGGACAACAGCCTGCGCGTCACGGTCCTGCAAGGGCCGGCCGGCCACGGCAAGTCGACCACGCTGCAGCAGATCAAGACCGCCCACGAAGCCCGCGGCTGGAAGACCGCCTGGCTCACGCTGGACGATGCCGACAACGACCCGAGGCGCCTGGAGTCCCACCTCCGCGCCATGGTCGCCCGGATGCAGGGTCCCACGGCCCCGCCCACCCAGGCCGGCGCGCCGGCCGGCGAGATCTCTCGCGACCTGGCGGACTGGATGCTCGACAGCCTGGCGGCGATGCCCACGCACGCCTCGGTCTTCCTCGATGAATTCCAGGCCTTGCGCAACGAGGCGCTGCTGCGCTTCTTCCGCTCGCTGCTGCACCGCCTGCCGCCCCATGTGCATGTCTTCATCGGCTCCCGCGCGCTGCCGGAGATCGGGCTGGCCACGCTGCTGGTCAACCGGGTGGCGACCGTGCTGCGGGCCGACGACCTGCGCTTCACCCCCGGCGAGGTCGCCCAGTTCTTCGCCGAATCCAAGGATCTGCGGGTGAGCGCCGGCGAGGTCGAGACCATCTACCGCCGCACCGAGGGCTGGCCCGCCGGATTGCAGCTGTTCCGCCTGGCCCTGGCCAGTCCCGAGGTCCGCACCTCGCTCGACAACCACGACGAGGCCGGCCCGCGCGAACTGGCCGAGTACCTGACCGACAACGTCGTCACGCTGCAGTCGCCGCGCATCCAGGAGTTCCTCTTCAAGACCTCGCTGCTGCGGCAGCTCTCCGCCCCCCTGTGCGCCGAGGTCACCGGTTTCGACGACGCCCAGGACATCCTCGTGCAGCTCGAGCGCTCGGGCCTGTTCGTGCGGGCGCTGGATTCCGACAACCGCTGGTTCCGCTACCACGGGCTGTTCTCGACCTTCCTGGCCGACAGCCTGCGCCGCACCTCGCTGGAAGGCGCGGCCGAGGTGCATGCCTGCGCGGCCCGCTGGTACCTCAGCCACCAGCTGCCCGAGGATGCGATCCACCACGCGCTGCTCTGCAAGGACTACGACCTCGCCGCCGACACGCTCACCGCCTGGTCGGCCCGGCTGATCGCCCGCGCCGAACTGCTGACGCTGGAGCACTGGTATGACCGCCTGCCCTTCGAGCATGTGTCGCAACGACCCGCGTTGGCGATCCGCGCCGCCTACGCGCTGATGTTCCTGCGACGCCGCGCCAAGATGCGGCCGCTGGTCGACCTGATGGTCCAGACGGCGGGTTGCGGCGACATCGGCGCCACCAGCAACCCCGACCTGAGCCGGGCGATGTCCCGCCTGCTGATCAACGACGATCTGCCCTCGGCGCTGGCGATCATCGAGCACCCGACCGTGCAGCTGAACCAGGAAATCAACGGCTTCCCGGCCTTCGAGCTCAGCGCAGCGACCAATGTGCTGGCCTTCGGCCAGTTGGCGCGCGGTGACTTCGACGGCTGCCGCAAGTCCCTGGTGCTGGCCCGGGCCCACATCGACCGCGGCGGCGGCGCCTTCGCGGCCGGCTACGCCATGGCCAACACCGGCCTCAGCCTGATCCTGCAGGGGCAGCTGCAGGAGGCGCTGGAGCGCTTTCGCCTCGACAGCCAGCAGCAGGCGCCGCTCGAGGCCTCGGTCTCGGCCGCGGCCCGCGCCGCCTGCCAGATATGGGCGCTTTACGAGGCCAACGACCTCGCCACGCTCGAGCCGCTGTGCCAGCGCTTCCAGCGCGAGATCGCGGAGTCGGTGACGCCCGATTACGTGGCCGTGGCCTATGTATCGATCTCTCGCATGCACGAGGTCCGCGGCCGCCCGGCCGAGGCGCTGGCCGTGCTCGACGAGCTTGAGCGCATCGGCCATGACAGCCAGTGGGAACGCCTGATCGCGGTGGTGGATTGGGAGCGTGTGCGCCGCGCGCTTTGCAGCGGCGAGGTGGACCGCGCCGTGGCGCTGGCCGCCCGGGTCGCCCCCGAAACCGCGCCGGCCGACCCGCGCTGGATCCACCTGGCCGAAGACATGGAGGGCGAGGGGCTGGGCCGCATCCGCCTGGCCATCGCCCTGGGCGACCATGCCCAGGCCTTGCAGCGCATCGCCCGCGAGCGCGCGCGCCAGACCGGTCGCGTCTACCGCGACATCAAGCTCCACCTCTTCGAGGCGCTGCTCCAGCACCACAAGGGCGTGCCCAACAGCGCCCACCGGAGCTTTCGCAAGGCCTTGCAGCTGGCGCGTGGCGGCCGCTTTGTGCGCTGCCTGCTTGACGAAGGGGACGTGGTGGTCCAGATGCTGCGGGAGGAATACCAGAACACCCTGCAGACCCCCGAGCCCGAGCGTGCCCGCCAGGGGCCCGACCTGGACCGCGACTACCTGGAGCTGCTGCTGGCCGCCACAGGCACCGACCTCGGGCGCAGCCCAAGCAAGCACCACCTGGCCGACCCACTGTCGCAGCGCGAGAAGGAGATGCTGCAGCTCCTCGCCAACGGCGTCTCCAACAAGGAGATCGGTGCAAAGCTTTTCGTGTCCGAGAACACGGTCAAGTTCCACCTGAAGAACATCTACTCCAAGCTCGGCGTCTGCAGCCGCCTGCAGGCCATCAACGCCGCACGGGCGCTCAAGCTGGTGTGCTGAGCCGGGCACCGAAGCAACACCCTGGACGAACAACGGGGCCGCATCGCGGCCCCGTCTTGCATCCAACGAACCCGCGGCTTTTCAGTCCGCGGGTCTCTGCATCGAGCCGTGCTCAGGCCGTGCCGAAGGCGCGCTTGAGGTTGCGGCCGACCTGCTCGTAGACGCTGCTGGTGTGGGTGATGACGCCCTTCATCCAGAAGAAGCCGTGGATCATGGTCGGGTTGCGCAGGTGGTCGACGGCCACGCCGGCCTTCGCCAGGGCGGCGGCATAGGCGTCGCCCTCGTCGCGCAGCGGATCGAAGCCCGCCGTGATCACGGTGGCGGCCGGCAGGCCCTTGAGGTCGCCGCGGATGGGTGAGGCGTAGACCTGCTCGGCCTGAGCGGCGTCGGTGAAGTAATGACCGAAGAACCAGTCCATCGAGCCCTTGGTGAGCAGGTAGCCTTCGCCGTTCTCAACGCGCGAGGCGTAGTCACCGCCGGCGTCGGTCACGGGATAGACCAGCACCTGGTGGACGATCTTCGGGCCCTGGCGGTCACGCGCCATGTGGGTCAGCACGGTGGCCAGGTTGCCCCCCGCGCTGTCACCGGCCACGGCGATGCGTGAGGCGTCGAGCCCCAGCGACTTCGCGTTGGCATGGACCCACAGCAGGGCCGCGTAGGCATCCTCGAGTGCCGTCGGAAAGGGGAATTCCGGTGCCTTGCGGTAGTCGACCGAGACGACGGCCGCCTGCGAGGCGTTGCACAGCGAGCGGGCCACCTTGTCGACCAGGTCGAGGTTGCCGAACACGAAACCGCCACCATGGCAGTACACCAGCACCGGGTGCGGGCCGGCGCCGGCCGGCTTGTAGATGCGCACGGCGTTCTCGCCGCCCTTGACCGGCACGAGGTGGTTGGTGACCTCGGCCACCGCCTCCTCGTCGCCCTCCAGGCCGACGAAGGCCATGCAGGTGGCGCGCGATTCGGGCACCGTCATTTCCTCGAAACTCTTCAGGCCCTGGGCCTTGAAGGCCTCGAGCAGTCCCTTGACTTGGGGGTCCAGCGTCATTGTTTGTTCTCCTTGGTGGGTGGGGGGGTGGTCGATCGGTGCGGCCTTCGGGCCGCGTTCGGGGAAATGGAGGGAGATTCAGGAAAATTCAGGAACAGAGCCGGGCCCCTGACCGATTCCGGCGCGCAGGGCGAGGTTCGCTGGCATGCATGACGGACCCTCAGCCGCCCAGTCGCTGCATGGCCGCCGTGGTGAGGTATTTTTCATAGACGGTTGGGTCGTTGACCCGCATGGTGTGGCCGCCAGCCACCTCGCGCACCTGCTCGATGCGGGTCATGCGGTTGGTCTGCACGTTGAAGGCATGCACGTTGGCCCAGGACCAGTAGGGATGCTTGCCGTCCATCACGCGGCCCTTGTCGTCCTCGTACAACGCAAAGGCGGCATCGAAATGGCGGAAGAGCTCACCACGCCGGTCGAAGGACACCATCTGGAAGGGCACCATCGTGCGGGCGTCGAACCACACATGCTTGCGGCTGACGGGGGCCCGCGGGAAGCGGATCGGCTCGGCCTCGATGACCAGGACCTCGGGGATGAGCTCCACCACTTGGTCCCAGAACATCGCACCCTTGGGCCCGCCATGGGTCTTGCGCTCCCAGTTGGGGTGGTCGGAGCTCCAGCCCCCCGAGACGGCGGCGAGGTGCGGGCCCCGCTGCACCACCTTGTAATT
>CAISYQ010000028.1 GCA_903889735.1 uncultured Methylibium sp. | reverse complement strand
TGGGGAAGGCGCGCGCCAGGGCGTTGTCGAAGTCCGCCGCGGTGGAGGCCGGGCCGGCTCCCGGCCCGGGTTCGCGCACAGTCCCCTGCCCGGCGCCGGCGGCCCCGTCCAGCAAAGGAGCGGCCCAAGGAGCGGGCAAGGAAGCCGGCAGCCGTTCCGGCGCCCGGAAGGCGGCGATGTAGCTGATCGGCAGGTCCGTCACCGCCGCCTGGGGAAACAGCACGAAGAAGTTGACCCGCATCGAGCCCCAGTCCACATGGCGCAGGCTGGTGATGCGGCCTTCCTGGGCGACACCGGCGACGTCGAAGCCCAGGGTGTCGCCGAGCTTCAAGCCCAGGGTCTTGGCCAGGCCCTCCTCGACGCTGAGCGCGCCGGCCTCCTCGGCCTGCCAGCGGCCGGCGACCACCTCGTTGTGCGCGGGCAGCGCGGCGCTGTGGCTGAGGTTGAACTCGCGGTCCACCAGCCGCTGGGCGCGCTCTTCGGGGAAGTCTTCGGGCTTGACCGGGCGGCCGTTCACCGTGACCAGACGGCCGCGGATCATGGGGTACCAGTCGAAGGCCGCGACGCCGCGATCGCGCAGCAGGCGCTGGAAGGCCTCGCCCTGCGCAGGCTGCACGTTGATGACGAAGCGGTTGGGGGCGTCGGGCGGGGTGGCCTGGCGCCAGCTGCCGATGAGGTCGGTGCGCAGCAGCACCAGCAGCACCAGGGCCAGCAGGCCGACGCTCAGGCTCGTGACCTGCAGGACCGCGAAGCCCGGGCGGGCCGCGATCTGGCGGGTGGCCAGCACCAGCCAGCGTGGCGCCGCGTTGGCCATCCAGCCGCCCAGCATGGCGCGCCGCAGGGCCTGCACGGCACCCCAGGACGCCAGCGCGAACAGCCCGACCGCCACCGCGAAACCGCCCACGGTGATGAGGCCGAGCTTCAGGTCCGAGGCCACCGCGAGCAGCAGCGCCGCGAAACCGGCCGCACCCGCCATCAGCACGCCGAGCGAGGCCGGCTGGAGCTCGCCCAGGTCGCGGCGGATGACCCGCAGCGGTGGCACGCGGGCGAGCTGCAGCACCGGCGGCAGGCCGAAGCCGAGCAGCAAGGTCATGCCCACCGCCAGGCCGAAGAGGCCGGGCCCCGGGCCGGGCGCCGGCAGCGAGCCCGGGGTCAGCCCGGCCAACAAGGCGACGAAGGCGAAGTGCACCGCCAGCCCGAGCAGCACGCCCAGGGCGCTGGCGGCCAGGCCGACGGCGGCGAATTCCAGCGTGTAGGCGCCCGCGATGCGGCGCTGCGGCTGACCCAGGACGCGCAGCATGGCGCAGTCGTCGAGGTGCCGGCTGGCGAACTCGCGCGCGGCGATGCCCACGGCCACCGCCGCCAGCAGCGCCGCCAGCAGCGCCACCAGGTTCAGGAAGCGGGCGGCGCGGTCCAGCGTCTGGCGCATCTCGGGGCGGCCGCTGTCCAGGGATTCGAGCCGCACGCCGCGCCAGCCCTGGGCGGTGATCTCCCGCTCGGCCCAGTCGGTGAAGGCGCGCACGCGGGCCTCGCCGCCCGGCCCCTCGCCGGCCACGGCCAGGCGGTAGCTGACGCGGCTGGCCGGCTGGACCAGCCCGGTGGCTGGCAGGTCGGCCACGTTGAGCATGACGCGGGGTGCGA
>CAISYQ010000027.1 GCA_903889735.1 uncultured Methylibium sp. | reverse complement strand
TTTCCTCTACACGCGCCACAGCCATGTCGAGCGCGCGGCCTGATCGAGCAGGGAGCCTGCGATGAAGAAGATGAAGCTGGTGATGGTGGGCAACGGCATGGCGGGCGTGCGCACGCTCGAGGAGCTTCTGAAGATCGCGCCGGACCTCTACGACATCACCGTGTTCGGTGCCGAGCCGCATCCCAACTACAACCGCATCCTGCTCTCGCCCGTGCTGGCCGGCGAGCAGACACTGGAGGAGATCGTCCTCAACCCGCTGGCCTGGTACCGCGAGCACGGCATCACCCTGCACCTGGGTCGCACCGTGACCCAGGTCGACCGCGTGCGGCGCGTGGTGCGGGCCGACAACGGCACCGAGGCGCCCTATGACCGCCTGCTGTTGGCCACCGGCTCCACCCCCTTCATCCTGCCGGTGCCGGGCAAGGACCTGCCTGGCGTCGTGGCCTACCGCGACATCGCCGACACCGAGGCCATGATCGACGCCGCGGCCCGCTACCGCCATGCGGTGGTGATCGGCGGCGGCCTGCTCGGCCTGGAGGCCGCCAACGGGCTGATGCTGCGCGGCATGCAGGTCACGGTGGTGCACCTGATGCCCTGGTTGATGGAGCGCCAACTCGACGCCGTGGCGGCCGGCCTGCTGCAGCAGTCGCTCGAGCAGCGTGGCATCCGCTTCGCCATGCAGGCCCAGACCCAGGCCCTGGTGCCGGGCACCGACGGCCGGGTCATGGCGGTCCGGTTCAAGGACGGCACCGAGCTGCCGGCCGACCTGGTGGTGATGGCGGCGGGCATCCGTCCGAGCAGCGCGCTGGCCGAGGCCTGCGGCCTGCATTGCCAGCGCGGCATCGTCGTCAACGACACCCTGCAGACCATCACCGACCCGCGCATCTATGCGGTCGGCGAATGCGCGGCCCACCGCGGCATCGCCTACGGTCTGGTGGCGCCGCTGTTCGAGCAGGGCAAGGTCTGCGCCACCCACCTGGCGCAGTTCGGCATCGGCCGCTACACCGGCAGCCAGGTCAGCACCAAGCTCAAGGTCACCGGCATCGACCTCTTCTCGGCCGGCAATTTCATGGGCGCACAGTCCGGCTGCCCCGAGGACGCCGGCTGCGAGGAGATCGTCATGAGCGACCCCTACGCCGGGGTCTACAAGAAGCTCGTGATCCAGGACGACAAGCTGGTCGGCGCCTGCCTCTACGGCGACACGGTGGATGGCAGCTGGTACTTCAAGCTGCTGCGTGAGGGCCGCAAGGTGGCCGATCTGCGCGACCGCCTGATGTTCGGCGAGAGCAACATCGGCGACGTCGGCCACCAGGGCCACAGCCGCGCCGCCGCCATGGCCGATGCCGACGAGGTCTGCGGCTGCAACGGCGTCACCAAGGGCGCGATCTGCAAGGCCATCAAGGACAAGGGCCTGTTCACCCTGGAGGAGGTCCGCCGGCAGACCAAGGCCAGCGCCAGCTGCGGCTCCTGCACCGGGCTGGTGGAGCAGCTGCTGATGTTCACCGCGGGCGGCGACTACAGCGCCGCACCCAAGATGAAGGCAATGTGCGGCTGCACCGACCACGGCCACCAGGCCGTGCGTGACGCCATCCGCGAGGAGCATCTGCTCACCATCGACCAGGTCTACCGCCGCCTCGATTGGCGCAGTCCCAACGGCTGCGCGAGCTGCCGGCCGGCCGTCAACTACTACCTCCTCAGCAGCTGGCCCAAGGAGGCGCAGGACGACCCGCAGAGCCGCTACATCAACGAGCGCAGCCACGCCAACATCCAGAAGGACGGCAGCTACTCGGTGATCCCGCGGATGTGGGGCGGCGAGACCACGGCCGACGAGCTGCGCCGCATCGCCGATGCGGTCGACAAGTACAAGATCCCCCCTGTCAAGGTCACCGGCGGCCAGCGCATCGACCTGCTGGGCGTCAAGAAGGAGGACCTGCCGGCGGTCTGGAAGGACATCGGCATGCCCAGCGGCCACGCCTACGCCAAGGCGCTGCGCACGGTCAAGACCTGCGTGGGCAGCGAGTGGTGCCGCTTCGGCACGCAAGACAGCACGCAGATGGGCAAGGACCTGGAGCGCGCCATGTGGCGCATGTACGCACCGCACAAGGTCAAGTTCGCCGTCAGCGGCTGCCCGCGCAACTGCGCCGAGGCCGGCATCAAGGACGTGGGCATCATCGGCGTGGACTCGGGCTGGGAGATGTACGTGGCCGGCAACGGCGGCATCAAGACCGAGGTGGCGCACTTCTTCGTGAAGCTGAAGACGCCCGAGGAGGTGCTCGAGTACACCGGCGCGTTTTGCCAGCTCTACCGCGAGGAAGGCTGGTACCTGGAGCGCACGGTGCACTATGTGGCCCGGGTCGGGCTGGACCGCGTCAAGCAGCGCATCCTCGAGGACGCGCCGGGCCGCCGGGCCCTCTGGGAGCGGCTGCAGTTCAGCCTGGACGGCGAGCCCGACCCCTGGTTCGAGTTCGACAAGGCCCGGGTCGACCTGAGGCAGTTCGAGCCTGTGGTGCCGGGTGCGGCCACGGCGTCCACCGGGATGGCCCTGCCCGTCAACTCTGCCGCGCCCGCTGCCGTGGCCGGGTTCGCCGGGGAGCCGTCATGAGCGACGGGGTCCCCGACTGGACGCCCATCTGCTCGGTCGCCGACATCCCCGTGCTCGGCGCCCGCCGCGTGGACCGCCCGCAGGGCCTGCCGGTGGCGGTGTTCCGCAACGCCGAGGACCGGGTCTTCGCGCTGCTCGACCGCTGCCCGCACAAGGGCGGGCCGCTGAGCCAGGGCATCGTCTTCGGCGACAGCGTGGCCTGCCCGCTGCACAACTGGAACATCGCCCTGGCCGATGGCTGCGCCCGCGCGCCGGACGAGGGCTGCACGCCGCGCTTCGCCTGCAAGGTCGAGGGCGGCGCAGTCTTCCTCGATGCCGGCGAGCTGGCCGCCTTGGCGCTGGACCTCCCGGCGCCCGTGGCCGGCCCGCGCGGCGGCCCAGCCTGAGCGGCCCGAGCCCCGCCACAGCGCAGTCCGAACGCGACCCAGCCTTCCTGCATGGCCGAAACCCGCTCGACCTGTCCCTATTGCGGCGTCGGCTGCGGCGTGATCATCGCGTCCGAGGGTGCGCAGATCACCGGCGTGCGCGGTGATCCCGACCACCCGGCCAACTTCGGGCGGCTGTGCACCAAGGGCAGCACCTTGCACCTCACCGCCACGCCCCTGCTGCGGCGCCAGGCGCGCGCCCTGCAGCCGATGCGCCGCCCCGCGCGCGGCCAGCCCCTGCAGCCGGTGGGCTGGGACGCCGCGCTCGACGAGGTGGCCGAGCGCTTCGCCGCCACGGTCCTGCAGCACGGCCCCGACGCCGTGGGGCTCTACCTCTCCGGCCAGCTGCTCACCGAGGACTACTACGTCTTCAACAAGCTCGCCAAGGGCCTGATCGGCACCAACAACGTCGACACCAACTCGCGCCTGTGCATGAGCAGCGCCGTGGCCGGCTACAAGGCCAGCCTGGGCGCCGATGCCCCGCCGGCCTGCTATGAGGACCTGGCGCTGGCCAAGACCGTCTTCATCACCGGCGCCAACATGGCCTGGGCCCACCCGGTGCTGTTCCGCCGCCTGGAGGACGCGCGCCGGGCCGACCCCTCGGTCAAGCTCATCGTTGCCGACCCACGCCGCACCGAGACCGCCGCGGTCGCCGATCTGCACCTGCCGCTGCTGCCCGGCACCGATGTCGTGCTGCACCACGCGCTGCTGCATGTGCTGCTGTGGGAGGACCGCATCGACCGCGGTTTCATTGAGCGCCACACCAGCGGCTTTGCCGCGCTGCGCGACCGGGTGCGCGAGTTCACGCCCGCGCACGCCGCCCAGGTCTGCGGCCTGCGCGCCGACGACATCGTGCAGGCCGCGCGCTGGATCAGCGGACAGGACCATGGACCGGATGACGGTGCCGTCCGCCGCCCGACCCTTTCGCTCTACTGCCAGGGCCTCAACCAAAGCAGCAGCGGCACCGACAAGAACAGCAGCCTGATCAACCTGCACTTGGCGACTGGGCAGATCGGCCGGCCCGGCGCCGGGCCGTTCTCTCTCACCGGCCAGCCCAACGCCATGGGCGGGCGCGAGGTGGGCGGGCTGGCCAACCTCCTGAGCGCCCACCGCGACCTGGCCAATCCCGCGCACCGCGCCGAGGTGGCGCGGCTGTGGGGCGTGCGCGAGGTGCCCGCGCAGCCCGGCAAGTCGGCGGTGGAGATGTTCCAGGCGGCGGCCGATGGCGAGATCAAGGCCCTCTGGATCGCCTGCACCAACCCGGCCCAGTCCATGCCCGACCAGGCGGTGGTGCGGCGGGCGCTCGAGCGCTGCGAGTTCGTGGTGCTGCAGGAGGCCTATGTCGGCACCGCCACCGCGGCCTTTGCCGACCTGTTGCTGCCCGCCACCACCTGGGGCGAGAAGTGCGGCACCGTGACCAACAGCGAGCGCCGCATCAGCCGCGTGCGCCCGGCCGTGCCGCCGGCGGGCCAGGCGCGCGACGACTGGGCCATCGCGGTGGCGGTGGCCCAGCGCCTGGAGCAGCGGCTGCCCGCGGCATCGCCCCGGCCGATGTTTGACTACCCGCATGCCGAGGCCATCTGGAACGAGCACCGCGAGACCACGCGCGGCCGCGACCTCGACATCACCGGCCTCGACTGGGCCGCCCTCGAGCAGCCCCAGCAGTGGCCGTTTCCGCAGGGCGCCTCGGCCGGGCTTGAGCGGCTCTACGCCGATGGCCGCTTTCCCACCGCTGATGGCCGCGCCCGCTTCATGGCCCCTGTCTGGCGGCCAACCGCCGAGGTGCGCGATGCGCGCTACCCGGTCTCGCTCACCACCGGCCGCTTGCGCGACCAGTGGCATGGCATGAGCCGCACCGGCACGCTGGGGCGGTTGTTCGCCCACGCACCTGAGCCCGCGCTGGAGATGCATCCGCAGGAGCTCGCGCGGCGGCGTTGGCGCGGCGGCGAGCTGGTGAGGGTGAGTTCGCGCCGGGGCGAGATGGTGCTGCCGGTGCAGGCCAGCGAGTCGGTGCCGCCGGCGCAGGCCTTCATCGCCATGCACTGGGGGTCGGAGTTCGTCGGCGGCCTGGGCGTGAACGCGCTGACCACCGGCGCCTACTGTCCGCAGTCGCGCCAGCCCGAGCTCAAGCATGCGGCGGTGCGCGTCGAGCCGGCGCAACTGCCCTGGCAGCTGGTGGCGGCGGCCTGGCTGCCGGAGGACGGCTGGTGGGCCGCGCGCGAGTGCTTGCAGGGCCTGCTCGACCGCTTCGGCTTCGCCAGCTGCCTGCCCTTCGGTCGCGAGCCGCAGGGGCGGGTTGGGCTGCTGCTGCGTGCGGCCGCCGCCACGCCCGTGAATCCCGCCTTGCTGGCCGAGGTCGAGGCCGCGCTCGGCCTCGCGCAAGGCCCGGTGCTGCGCTATGCCGACACCCGGGCCGGCCAGCAGCGAGCGATGCGCCTGCACCCCGATGGCAGCCTGCAGGCCTTCCTGCTGGCCGGCGATGCCCGCGCCCAGGCCTGGGTGCTCGATCTCCTGCAGCAGGACCTGCCGGCCGCAGGCTTCGGCCGGGCGCTGCTGGCGGCCAGCCCGCATCCACCCCAGCCGGTGGCGCCGCGCAGCCCCCAGGTCTGCGCCTGCCATGACGTCAGCGAAGAGCGCATCGTGAGCATGCTGGCCCGCTGCGGGGGGGATGCCGGGCTGCGGCTGCGCGAACTTCAGAACCGTCTGCGCTGCGGCACCGAGTGCGGCTCCTGCGTGCCGGCCCTGAGGGCGCTGGTCGAGCGCGTCGCCAGGCTGGAGGCGGCTGGGGGCGCGAGCGCTTGACGGGCATCAAGCGACCACGGCAGGTCGCCGATATGCTGATCCGGACTGTGGGGGCTCATCCGGTGCCCCCCGAAACCGGAGTCTTCCATGAAGGTGCTTCTGGCCGTTGACGGCAGCCCGTACACGAAACGCATGCTGGCTTTCCTGGCGGCCCATGACGAGTTGCTCTCGGGGAAGAACGAGTTCACCGTGCTCACGGTCGTGCCCAAGATCCCGCCTCGCGCCGGCAGCTTCCTGACGGTGGGCGATGTGGAGGGCTTCTACCGTGACGAGGCCGAGAAGGTGCTTGCGCCCATTCAGACCTTCCTGGCCCAGCAGGGCTGGACGGTGTCTTACCGCCATGAGGCCGGCTCCCCGGGCGACGTGATCGCCGCCGAGGCTGCCGCGGGCCACCATGACCTGCTGGTGATGGGCTCGCACGGCCACTCTGCGCTGGGCAACCTGGTGATGGGCTCGGTCGCCACGCGGGTGCTGGCCCAGTGCACGACGCCCGTCCTGCTGGTTCGCTGAGCGGCGATACGCCCGCCGGCGGGCGTATCGCCGCTCAGCGAACCAGCAGGACGGGCG